>JASLSL010000312.1 GCA_030743445.1 Alphaproteobacteria bacterium | reverse complement strand
CCGAAGGCGACGCCCGAAGCGATCAAGCAGCGCCTCTCGAAGCTGGTCCGCGACATCACCTACGATGCCGACTACGACGCCGAACAGACCGAGCTCGGCTTCGTGCCGCTCGACGTGCCCTTGGAGGACGTCAAAGGGTTTATCGCGGACCGTATCGCCGAATTCGTTCCGCTGGCCCGCGCCGCCGGCCTGATCAAATAGTCCCGCGGGAGAGCATCCGCTATGCCCGACATCGTCATCATGGAGTTCATCCATCCCGACGCGGTCGAGGAACTGCGGCGCGACTACGACGTGCATTACGACCAGAACCTGGTCCATAAGCCTGACGAGGTGCCGGCCTACCTCGCCGAGGTGCGCGGGCTGATCGTCGGCAACCTGACCTGGGTCAACGACGATCTGCTCGACCTGGCGCCGAAGCTGGAAGCGGTCGGCCGGCTTGGCGTCGGCACCGACCGGATCGACATGGCGGCCTGCGAGAAGCGCGGCATTCCGGTGTTCCCGGCCTACGGCACCAACCACATGACCGTCGCCGAATACTCGATCGGCACTATGGTGGCGCTGTTGCGCGGCGGCGGCTTCCACGTCAACGGCCGGATCATCGCCGGCGAGTGGCCGCGGCGCGACATCGAGGCCCACGAGGCCTACGAGAAGCGCTACGGGATCATCGGCCTGGGGCGGATCGGACGGGCCGTGGCACCCCGCGCCAAGGCCTTCGAGATGGAGGTCGTGGCCTGCGATCCCTATCTCGACGACGACGATGAGGCCTGGGGCCTGGTCGACGAGCGGGTCGATTTCGAGACCCTGCTCGCAACCTCCGACGTGGTCGGCATGCACGTGCCGCTGACCGACGAGACCCGCCACATGATCGACGCCGACGCGGTCGCCAAGATGAAGATGGGCGCCATCGTCATCAACCCGGCGCGCGGCGGGGTGATCGACGAGTTGGCGGTGATCCAGGGCATTCGCGACGGACATCTGTTCGGCGCCGCGATCGACGTGTTCGAGACCGAACCGGTCACCGCCGCGGGCGGCGAGCGCTTCGCCGATGTCCCGAACCTGATCCTCACCCCCCACGTCGCCGGTGTGACGGAAGAAACCAACCGGCGGATCGCCATGGTCACCGCCGAGCGGGTGCGCGGCGTGATCGAGAGCAACGCATGACCGGCGTCACCCTCTCACTCGCCGATCTGCATGACCTCGCGGTCCGGGTCCTGGTCGCCAACGATACCGGCGAGGCGAACGCGGAGGAGGTCGCCAAGGCGCTGGTCGCGGCCGAGGCCGATGGGCTCAAGGGCCACGGCGCCTCGCGCCTGCCGTCCTATGCCGCCCAGGCGAAGTCGGGCAAGGTCCAGGGCCACGCGGTGCCCGACATCAACGAGGTCGGCAGTGCCGCACTCTGGATCGACGCCAACGAGGGCTTCGCCTACCCGGCGATCACCGCGGCGATCGACGGCTTGGCGGCGCTGGCGCCCGCGACCGGGATCGCCGCCGCCGGGATCGCCAACTCGCACCATTTCGGCGCCGCCGGCTATCACGTCGAGCGTATGGCCGAGCGCGGCCTGATCGGCCTCGCCTTCGGCAACAGCCCGCAGGCGATCGCGCCCTGGGGCGGCAGCAAGGGGTTGTTCGGCACCAATCCGATCGCCTTCGCCGCACCCCGGCGCGAGGCGCCGCCCCTGGTCATCGATATGGGCCTCTCCAAGGTCGCGCGCGGCAACGTCATGGTGGCGGCGCGGGCCGGCGAGCCGATCCCCGAGGGCTGGGCGCTCGACGCCGATGGCAAGCCCACGACCGACGCCGAGGCGGCGATGGACGGCACCATGGTGGCGATGGGCGATGCCAAGGGCACGGCCCTGGTGATGATGGTGGAAATCCTCGCGGTCGCGCTCACCGCCTCCAACTTCAGCTACGAGGCCTCGTCGTTCTTCACCGCCGACGGGCCGGCGCCCCGTACCGGTCAGTTCCTGATGGCGATCGACCCCTATGGGTTTTCGGCCGGCGCCTTCGCCGACCGGCTCGAGGATTTGATCGCCGCCGTACGCGAGCAGGACGGCACGCGGCTGCCGGGCGAGCGGCGGCTCGCGCTGCGCGCCGAGGCCGAAGCCAACGGGGTCGAAATCCCGCAGGATCTCCACGACGAGCTGCTGGCCCTCGCCGGCTGAAAATTCCCGCACCGTGTGGGCTTTGGGTCGCTACTGCACATGCAGTCGGCGGAAAACGCGACGGCCGGTACGGAATCGTTCCGTGCGTATCAGGCGTACGCTGAAGCGTACGCCCCCTCACCCGCTCGCATTCGCTCGCCACCCTCTCCCGCAAGCGGGAGAGGGATTCTTGAGCCCCTCTCCCATGAAATGGGAGAGGGAGGGACTCGGGCACTCGAAGAGTGGCTGGGAGGGTGAGGAGCCTTCCTAAGCCTCGCCGGCGATCGGATTGCTGAGCAGGCCGACGCCCTCGAGCTCGATCTCGCAGACGTCGCCGGGCTTCATCCACACCGGTGGCTTGCGCGCGAAACCGACGCCCGACGGCGTGCCGCTGACGATGATGTCGCCGGGCTCGAGCGTCATCACCTCGGAACAGATCGCGATCAGGGTCGGCACGTCGAAGATCATGTCCCGGGTATTGGCGTTCTGCATGGTCTCGCCGTTGAGCCTGGTTTGGATCTGCAAACCCGAGCCACCGGCCGGCACCTCGTCCGATGTCACCAGGTCGGGGCCGAAGCCACCGGTGGCGTCGAAATTCTTGCCCGGAATCCACTGGGTCGTCTTGAACTGATAGTCTCGGATCGAGCCCTCGTTGAACACCGAGTAGCCGGCAACGTAGTCGAGCGCCTTGTCCTTGGTTGCATAACGGCAGGTCCCGCCGACCACCACCACCATCTCGGCCTCGTAGTCGAGGTCGGAGGAGCACCGCGGCACGACGAGCGGCTGGTTGTGGCCGGCCAGCGTGGTGGCGACGCGCAGGAACAGCGAGGGGTACTCGTCGACCTGCTGGAACTGGGTCGAGGATTCCTCGGCGTGGTCCTTGTAGTTGAGCCCGACGCAGATGATCTTGCCCGGGTTCCAGACCGGCGGGTGGTAGACGATGCCGTCGGCCGGCATCACCGCGTCCGCCGGCGGGTCCCCGGCCGCCTTGGCGGCGGCGGCGAGCGCATCCCCACCCCCGGCGAGAAGCCCCGGCGCGTCGGCCGGCAAGCCCGGTGCGGCGACGGAAAGGTCGACCACCTCGTCGCCGCGACGGACGCCGAGGGTCGGCGTACCTGATTTATCGAAAGCCAGTATCCGCATATCTCGTTCTCCCTGTTGGCCGGCAGTATAGCCGCTGACCCCGCGACGGAAAGTCTCACTGTCGGGCGGCCGATTGACCGGTGCGGGAGCGGCACCCATACTCCCGCGCCACGACCGGAGACACCGAGCGCATGACCGCCCAGCTGTTTACGCCATTTACGCTGAGGGGCCTGACCCTGGAGAACCGCATCGTCGTCTCGCCGATGGGCCAGTACTCGGCGACCGAGGGCAGCTTCGGCGACTGGCACCTGATGCATCTCGGCAGCCTTTCGGTGTCGGGAGCGGGCCTGTTGTTCGTCGAGGCGACCGCGGTCGAGCCGCGCGGCCGAGTGGGGCTCGGCTGCTCGGGCCTGTGGTCGGACGAGAACGCCAAGGCGCTGGGCCGGATCATCGCCTTCTGCCGCAAGCACGGGAGGGCCAAGCTCGGCATCCAGCTCGCCCATTCGGGGCGCAAAGGGGGCGTGACCGCGGCATGGGAGAAACAGCGCCCGCTCGAGGCGCATGAGGGCGGCTGGCCGCTCGTCAGCCCGTCCGCCCTCGCCTATCCCGGGCGCAAGACGCCCGACGCGCTCGACGCCGAGGGTCTGGCGCAAGTCAAGGCGGCCTTCGTCGCGGCGGCCGAGCGCGCGGTCCGGCTCGACTTCGACCTGGCCGAGATACACAACGCCCACGGCTACCTGTTGCATTCGTTCCTGACCCCGCTCGCCAACCAGCGCAACGACGAGTACGGCGGCGACCGCGCCGGGCGCATGCGGTTTCCCTTGGAAGTGTTCGAGGCAGTACGCAAGGTCTGGCCCAACGAGAAGCCGCTCGGCTTGCGCCTCTCGGCGAGCGACTGGGTCGCGGGCGGCTGGGACGTCGAGGACAGCATCGTCTTCGCCAAGGAGTTGGTGGACCGGGGCTGCGATTTCATTTGCGCGTCGTCCGGCGGCGCCTCGCCCGAGCAGCAGATCATAGTCGAGCCCGGTTACCAGGTGCCGTTCGCCGAGGCCATCCGCCGCGAGGCCGGCATCCCGACCATGGCGGTCGGGCTGATCAACCAGCCGCAGCAGGCAGAGGCGATCGTCGCCGAAGGCAAGGCCGACCTGGTAGCGCTCGCCCGCGGCATGCTCTACGACCCGCGCTGGCCGTGGCACGCGGCGGTCGAGCTCGGCGAGGATCCGGCCTTCCCGCCGCAATACGTGCGCGCCGACCCGGCGATGTGGGGCGGCGACTTCCTCAAGCCGTTCAAGGGGGCGTAGCGAGAGCCATCGCATCCCCCTCAGCCGGCCGCTACGCGGCCATCCTCACCCTCCCACTTCGTGGGCCCCTCCCTCTCCCGCAAGCGGGAGAGGGTTTCCCCGCCATGTCGCGAAGCGGCGTCAGCCGCTTACCCTCACCCATGGCAATGGGAGAGGGAGGGCCCCGCCGCAAAGCGGTGGGAGGGTGAGGGGGCGTAACGCCCCGCTAATCCCCCATCACCAGCACGGCGGCACCCTGGACGTGGCCGGCGCGCAGATTGTCGAGCGCCCGGTTGGCGTCCTCCAGCCGGTAAGGCTCGATCGTGGTCTCGACCGGGACCCTGGGCGCCAACTCCAGGAACTCCTCGCCGTCCTTGCGGGTCAGGTTGGCGACCGAGCGGATTTGCCGCTCGCGCCACAGGATCTCGTAGGGGAAGCTCGGGATGTCGCTCATGTGGATACCGGCGCAGACCACGATGCCGCCCGGCATGACCGCCCGGAGTGCCGCCGGCACCAGCGGTCCGACAGGCGCGAAGATAATCGCCGCGTCCAACGGCTCGGGCGCCGGCGCGTCGGACGGTCCGGCCCAGACCGCGCCGAGCCCGCGGGCGAACGCCTCGGCTGCGGTATCGCCCGGGCGGGTGAAGGCGTAGACCTCACGGCCCTCCCACTTGGCCACTTGTGCCACGATATGGGCCGCCGCCCCGAAGCCGTAGATGCCGAGCCGCTTCGGGTCGCCCGCCATGCGCAGCGAGCGGTGGCCGATCAGCCCGGCGCAGAGCAAGGGGGCGGCCTCGGCGTCGCCATATGGCCCATGGATCGGGAAGCAGTAGCGCTGGTCGGCGATGGTGTAGTCGCCGTAGCCGCCGTCGATCTGGTAGCCGGTGAAGCGCGCGTTCTCGCAGAGGTTCTCGCGCCCGGATTTGCAGAACCCGCACTCGCCGCAGGTATAGCCGAGCCAGGGGATGCCGACCCGCTGGCCCTCGGCGAAGCGCTCCACGCGCTCGCCCGTCGCGGCGACGACGCCGACGATCTCGTGACCCGGCACGATCGGCAGTTTCGGGTCGGTCAGCTCGCCGTCGACTACGTGCAGGTCGGTGCGGCAGACGCCGCAGGCCCGGACCTCGACCAGCACCTCGCCCGCCGCCGGCTCGGGCCGCGCCCTTGTCACCAGCTTCAACGGTTCGCCGGCCCGCTCCAACACCATTTGGCGCATATCGGCCATGGCCCGATCTCCCTTCGCCGGAAATGATGTCGGATGTACCGCCCAGCGTCCATGCGCTGGTTCAATCTATTTCCCGTCCCGGCCTTAACGCGGTAACGTTCCGGTTATGTTGAAAGCAGTCGTTTTTTCAGCCCTTTTGGCGCTGCTGTGGGGTCCGGTCGCCGCCGATGACGGCAAGAAAGCGCCCCAGGCACGCGCCGAACAGCAGTTCGATTTCGACGCGATGCGCGCCGAGCTGGTGCGCCGCATCGGCCTGCATATCGCTGCGACGCGCGAGGAAACTGGCGTCGATGCGATCGAGCCCCATGTCTTGGAGGCGATCGGCAACGTGCCGCGCCACGAATTCGTGCCCGAACCGCTGCAGCCGCTGGCCTATTTCGACGTGCCGCTGCCGGTCGGCCACGAGCAGAACATCTCGCAGCCCTTCCTGATCGCGCTGATGACCCACCTGGTCCGGATCGAGGCCGACGACACGGTGTTCGAAACCGGCACCGGGGCGGGCTACCAGGCGGCGATTCTCTCCAAGCTGGCGAAGAAAGTGTTCAGTGTCGAGGTGGTGGCGCCGTTGGCCGCGGCGGCGGCGGACCGCCTGAAGCGGCTCGGCTACGACAACATCGAGGTCCGCCACGCAGACGGCTATTACGGCTGGCGCGAGCGCGGCCCCTATGACGCGATGATCATCAAGGAGGCGGTGCACCATATCCCGCCGCCGCTCCTCAACCAGCTCAAGCCAGGCGGGCGCATGATCGTGCCGGTCGGCCCGCTCGACGGCATGCAGCACCTGACCCTTGTCGAGAAGGGCTTCGACGGCAAGATCAAGCGAACCAAGCTGATCGAGGTCAAATTCTCGCCGCTCCAAGGCGGTGAGCGGATTTGACCCACCCGGCGCGATTGCCGCCGATCCCATCTCGTGTTACCTTTGAGGGGCTAGAAGACATCGTTCGCTAGCAAGCCCTATCGAGGGCATATAGCCCCCGTAAACCGTACGGGGACATCGGGGCGGTCGTTAGCGCGCACGGCCGGTCACCGAACCTAAAAAAGGGCCGCCGGGAGCATTCCGGCGGTCCTTGCTAATCAAGGAAAATTCAGTTCGCGGAGGTGGCGAGACGCGGCGTCGGCGCCCCGGCGTCGGGGATCAGCTCGGCCATCAGCCGATAACAGTTGCGGCAGACCCGCGAGAGGTTGGCCTCGAAGTCGGCGGACGCGTCCTCGCCGGCGGTGTCGGAGAGTCCGCGGATGACCACGAAGGGCAACTGGTTGAGCTGGCAGGTATAGCCGAGCGCCGCCCCCTCCATCTCGGTCGCCACGGCGGCGAACTCGCGCTGCAGCCAGCGCAGCTTGTCGGTGTCCTGGATGAAGCTGTCGCCCGAAACGACGGTGCCGAGCATCAGGTTGGGCGCCTCGTCGTCGTCCTTGAACGCCCGGTCGAAGGCGTCGGTCGCGCGCTGCACCAGGTCGGGATCGGATTCGATCATCCGGTCCTGGCCCGGCAGCTCGCCGGGGCGGCGGCCGAAGGCGGTGATGTCGACGTCGTACTGGATCAGGTGGCTGGCGACGACGATGTCGCCGACCGCCATGTTCGGCAGCAACCCGCCGGCGACACCGCTGAACACCACCGCCTCGGGGCGGTAGAGGTCGATCAGCATCTGGGTGCAGACCGCGGCGTTGACCTTGCCGACGCCGCACTGGGCGAGCGCGATCTCGACCCCGCGATAATGGCCCCGGCGAACCGCAATGCCGGCATGGGTCGCCTCGTCCGAGACCTCCATCTCGGCCGCAAGCAGCCGCACTTCCTCTTCCATCGCACCGATGACCGCCAGCATGAACACCTCGTCTTGGCGCCGGAGACGCGCCGATCATGAGCCTTTCAGGAAATCCTTAGCAAGTGCTTAAAGCGGTGCCATACCGAAAGCCGGCACTATAATCGATCGGACGGTTCGATGGCGACGTGGGCTGGACCGTCTTCGCGCCACTCGGAAATCCTTACATGGGAACTCATGGATGAACGCGACGGCTTCCAAAGGACGCTCCGATGCTCTTGTCGTCGGCTTGGTCGGGTTGGTTCATCTGCTGTCCCATTTCTACCAGATCGCGCTGGGACCGCTGTTCCCGCTGCTGCGGGCCGAGTTCGAGGTAAGCTACACTGCGCTCGGCCTGATCGTATCGTTGTTCTATGGCGTCTCGGGCGCGTGTCAGGCGTTCGTCGGCATCCTGGTCGATCGATACGGCGCCCACCGGCTGCTGTTGTTCGGCATCGCCACCATGGCGACGGCGGTGTTGCTGATGGGTTTCGTGTCGACCTACTGGATGTTGCTGCCGTTGGCGGTGATGGCGGCCTTCGGCAACTCCGTGTTTCATCCCGCCGATCTGTCGATCCTCTCGCATAAGGTCAGCCCGGAACGGACGGGCCGCGCCTTCGCGATCCATGGCTTCGGCGGCACCTGCGGCTATTTCCTGTCGCCGATCGTGATTTATTACGGCGTCGCGAGTTTCGCCGGCTGGCGTGCGGGACTGATTACCGCCGGCGTGATCGGCTGGTTGGCAGCACTTCTGATCTATCGTTATCGCGACGCGCTGCGCATGCCCGCTCGCGGTATCGGAACCGGCCACGCGATGCCGGGCCTGACCTTCTATATCCGTCTGGTGACCAATCTGCCGCTGATGGCGGCGTTCTGCTTTTTCGCGCTGATCGCCGTCGCGTTGGCGGGCATGCAGAGCTTCTCGGTGACGGCTTTGGTGGAGATCTACGACGCGCCGCTCTATATCGCGACGGCGGGCCTCACCGCTTATTTGGGGGGGAGCGCCGCCGGCATCCTGTTTGGTGGAGAGTTGGCCGACCGTTTCCGGCGTCATGCCTTGATCGCAACCAGCGGAATGGCGTTGGGCGCGACCTTCATGGCATGCGTCGCCGCCTTTCAGATGCCAATGCCGGCGGTCATCGCCGCGTTGGCGGCCGTCGGATTCTGCGTCAGCAGCACGAACCCCTCGCGCGACATCCTGGTCCGCGCGGCGACTCCGGCGGGTGCCACCGGAAAGGTGTTCGGCTTCGTTTACTCGGGCCTGGATTTGGGCGGCGCGCTGGGACCGCTTTTGTTTGGCTGGTTGATGGACGGCGGACAATTCCGCGGCGTGTTCGTAGCGATCGCGGCGATGTATTTCTTCGCCATTGTGAGCGTGCTGCAGCTGAAACGCGGGCAACAAACCGCGGCGGCGGCGGCGGATTAACCAGGCGACACGGCGGTTACCCGCCGCCCAATTTCGCCAGAAACGGCGCGAGCCCGCCGGCCTTGGGCAACGCCACGGCGCAGCCGAGCGGCCGGTCCTGGGCGGTGCCGAGCGGCGGGATGGATCGTTCTCATCGCACTACCGGACCTCGAATCCGTCGGGCGAGAGCCGTCCACCGCGCCAATAGCGGAATTAAGAAAGTGTGTTGGCAATCCAAAATCGCCTGTCGTGCCGATGTTAAATGATACACGGTCCATCTCGTTTTCTGTCTTATGTCATCGGGATACTCGTGATAGGCTTGAATAGACGCGGGTCCAGCAATTCTGTCTTGGAGGAAAGGGTATCCATGAACAAGAACGATTTAGTAGCCGGTGTGGCAGGGTCGTCCGGCCTTAGCAAGGCGGATGCCGCCAAAGCCGTTGATGCCACGTTCGACGCGATCGCCGGTGCGCTCGCTCAAGGCGGAGAAGTTCAACTGGTCGGCTTCGGCAGTTTCAGGGTCATCAACCGTGCGGCCCGTCAAGGCAGAAACCCGCGCACTGGCGCACCACTTCAAATTCCGGCTTCGAGGCAACCGAAGTTCAAGGCTGGAAAGGCTCTGAAGACCGCAGTCAACAACTAGTCGAAGCCACCAAACTTTTCGGGGCCAATCGAGTTGTCCCAAAGCTCCCGCTACAGTCGTTGGCTGATGGCGCGATTAGGTATGCCCGACCGATGGGGGTAGGGGAATGACTTGGTTTCCCTACGGCCGGCCCGGCCGCGAACGATCGGGGCAACCTATGGCCCCCCGAACTTCTCGAGGAACGGCTTGAGCCCGCCGGCCCTGAGCAGCGCCACGGCGCAGCCGAGCGGCCGGTCCTGGGCGGCGCCGACCGGCGGGCACTTCGATTCCTCGATCCCGTTTGGCGCCCCGCCGAGTCCGCGGCCGACTCGGACGTCCGGCACGATGCCGTGTTTGTGGATCGAGGTGCCGGCGGGCGTGTAGTAGCGCCGCATGGTGAGCCTGAGCTTGCCGCGCCGGCCCATCGGCACGACTTGCTGCACCGTGCCCTTGCCGTAGGATTTGCGCCCCAGCAGCACCGCGCGTTTGTGGTCGCGGAGCGCGCCGGAGACGACCTCGGCGGCCGACGCCGAACCGCCGTCGATCAGCACGACCACCGGGCGGCCCCGGGCAAGGTCGCCCTTGGTCGCCTTGAAGGATTGGTCTTGCCTGCCATCGCGGCCGCGGGTCGTGACGATCTTGCCCGCGTCCAGGAAAAAATCCGCGACCAGGATGCCCTGGCCCAACAACCCGCCTGGATTGCTGCGCAGGTCGATCACGTAGCCCCGGGCGGCGTTCCCGAGCTGTTTCTCGAAGGCGACCAGCGCCTTTCGCACGTCGCGTTCGGTACGCGGGGCGAAGCTCGCGATGCGGATGACGCCGATCCTGCCATCGATGCTGTGCCGCACCGGGGGAACGCGAATCCGCTGGCGCTCGATCTCGACCGCGCGGCGCGTGCCGTCGGGCCGGCGGACGGTCAGCTCGACCCGGCTGCCAGCGGGACCGCGGAGGCGGTCGAACACTTGAGCCAGGGTCAGGCCGCGCAGCGCCGTGCCGTCGACCGCGGCGATCACGTCGCCTGTGCGCAAGCCGGCGCGCTGGCCCGGCGAGCCGTCGAGCGGTGTCACCACCCTCACTTTGCCCCCCTCGATCGAGACCTCGAGGCCGAGCCGCCCGCCCTTCGCCTTGGCGCGCGCGCGCAACTCGTCGTAGGTCCGGCGCGGCTCGAAGCTCGAATGCGGATCGAGGCTGCCGAACATCGCGGTCAGCGCCCGGTCCACGAGATCGCTCGAAGAGCTCGCCTCGGGTGCCGCCATGACGCCGCGCCGCGCCGCCTCGGCGAGCGCCCCGGCCTCGACCGGCTCGACATAGAGCTGCGCGACCTTGGCGATAAGGCTCGCGAGGAACTGGTAATCCGCGTCGGCTCCCGGCGTGTCGGTCCCGCCAAGGTGCCGGAAGAAGGCCTGGTGCAGCGCCGGATAGGCGGCGTCCTTCGCCGCCGCCGGCGCCAAGGCGAACAGAAGCGCCACGAGGGCGTATGCGGCAAAGCGTCGGATCATTTCGAACCCACCAGCGGGCATCGTGACGGCGACCGGGCGACCGGTCAATCGCGCGCCGGAATGCAACTGGACCCTCTACTCAACACGTCATCCCGGCCGAGCCCGGTTACGGGCGCGAGCCGGGACCCATTCCGGAGAACAATCCAGCGGTACGATAGCAGTCGGTTGGTCTCAGGAATGGGTCCCGGATCGCCGCTACGCGCCGTCCGGGATGACGATAAGGATTGAGGGTGGGTCAATCGGGCGCCGGATAGGCGACGAGGTGGCAGCGCCGCGCCAGATCGGCCAGCTCGTCATATCCCCAGCTTCCCTGGTCGTTCACCTGGTGCGCCAGATCGGCCGGCAGCGCATCGAGGCCGAGATAGGCCCCGCTCACCGCACCCGCCATCGCCGCGGTGGTATCGACGTCGCCGCCGACCGCGATCGCAGTGCAGATGGTCTGCCAATAATCCTCCGGGCTGCACAGGAAGCTATAGAGGCTCCAGCACACACTCGAGGTGACGAAGGGCGAGATCCCGTCCCACGGATCGCCTTGGTCTGGGTCGAGCCCGGCGCGGGCGATCAACGGTCCGGCGTCTTCGGGCGCAAGCTTCAACCAACCCTCCAGATTGCCGATCTCGCGCGCGACCGAGGGCTCGACCGGCGCGGCGAGATTCACGAGCCGGGGGATCACGTGGTCCGGCCGGACCTCGCCCCGCAATGCCATGGCCACCGCACCGGCGATCGCCACCGCGCCCGCCGAGGATCGCGGATCGGCGTGAGTGATGCGGCCCTGGTCGACGGCGGTGCGCACCAGGGCTCGGTCGTCGTCCGCGACCATCCAGCCCGCCGGGCCCGCGCGCATGGCGCTGCCGTTGCCGGCGTTGGGCGGCGGCGTTCCGGCCTCGTCCCACCGAACGCCTTGGTGGAGCCGCGTTGCCGCCGCCTCGGTCGCGCGGCCGCGGCCGACGATGCGGCCCTCGGTGAAGATCGCGGCGATGCGCCGGGCGAAATCCGCCGGCTCGAAGCGGCCGCGATCGGCATAGCTCGACGCCAACTCGCGCGCGAGCTGGGTGTCGTCGGTGTATTGCCCGAACGGGAACGGTCCGCGGCCGAGCGAGCCCGCCTTGCCGGACCGCAGCACATCGTCGACATAGCGCCGGCAATCGGCAGTCGGATATCCCTCGACCACGAAGCCGAGCGCGTCGCCCAAGGCCTGGCCGATCAGGCTGCCGGCGAATTGGTCGGGGGTGGGGATGGCCATGGGGTGAGTATATACCCTCACCCTCAAACCAAGACGTCATCCCGAACAGCGCGCAGCGCTGATCCGGGATGACGGTCCGGGCGAGGCGGATCAATCGCGCGTGGAAGACACCCAGGGCGCCGCAAAGTATACCCTCACCCTCCCAGCCACTCTATCGAGTGCCTGGGCCCCTCCCTCTCCCGCAAGCGGGAGAGGGGAAGTTGGCCGCGATCGATGTGAATAACCCTCTCCCATGCAAGTGGGAGAGGGAGGGACCCGCCGCGAAGCGGTGGGAGGGTGAGGGTCGGCCGCCTAGCGGCCGGTGAACTTG
>JASLSL010000311.1 GCA_030743445.1 Alphaproteobacteria bacterium | reverse complement strand
ACGACCGCGAACTCGGCGCCGCCAAGCCGTCCCACGACATCGGATTCGCCGATCTGGCGCAAGATCACGTCGCCCGCGTGCTCGACCGCGGCATCGCCAGCGCCGTGGCCGTGGCCGCGGTTGATCGCCTGCAGGTTCTCGACGACCAGAAAAACCAGGGTGTTGTCGGACCGGAACTCCTTGACCAGGAGCTGCGCATGGGCGAGTTCGCGCACGAAGGCGCGGCGGTTGAACACCGGGGCCAGCGAATCCTGGTCCGCGAGCTCCGTCAAATAAGTGATCCGCTGACGGTTGCGGGTGATCTCCTGGCGCAACTTGGCGACCTCGGTCACCAACTCCATCATCGCCTGGCGTGCCGGCGGGGTGAGGTCCTCGTCGTCGACGCCGTGGAGCGCGGAGACATCCTGCGGCTCGGCCTGTTCCTGGTCCTGGTCGTCGGTCGAGGGAAGCAGCTCTTCGTCGGGACGCTGGGAATGCTCGGACGGCGTGACCGCCTTGGTCTGCCGCGAGGCCGGCGCGGTGCGCTGTAGGGGCTTCGGTTCGTCGACCTTCATCGGAGGTCCATCCCGCCCGGGCGGCGGTTCTCGATCATGCCCGGGAACCCTATGAAATCTCTGATTGAATCATACGCGGACCGGCGTCATTCCGCCAGCCCCGGCGTGCCCCCCGGCTTGCGCCGGATACCGCCATCAATATAATGCGCCGCTTCCATTCACGCGCGCTTCCCGGAGCGCGCACAGCGGAGGCTCCATCGGATGGCGAAAGAGCCCCTCGTCGGCATCATCATGGGCAGCCAGTCGGACTGGCCGGTCATGCAGAAGACCGCGGAAAAGCTGGACGCGCTCGCGATTTCTTATGAGACCAAGGTGATCTCGGCCCACCGCACGCCGGCCCGCATGCTGGAATACGCCGAGACGGCGAAGGATCGCGGAATCAAGGTGATCATCGCGGGCGCCGGCAAGGCGGCTGCCCTGCCGGGCGCCGTCGCGGCGCTGACCCCGCTGCCGGTACTCGGCGTGCCGATGAAGACCTCCGACCTTGGCGGCCAGGACAGCCTCTTGTCGATGGCGCAGATGCCAAGCGGCATTCCGGTCGGCACGCTGGCGATCGGCGAGGCGGGGGCGGTCAACGCGGCGCTTCTGGCGGCGGCGATCCTGGCGCTCGCGGACGACGAGATCGCCCAGGCGCTCGACGACTTGCGCGCGGCCCAGACCGCGGCGGTGCCGGAAAGCCCCGAAGACGGCTAGGCCATATCGTCGAGCGGATAGATCGGTCGGCGCAGCTTCTCGAACTTGAACATCGAATAGTCGGAGCCGGTGACCCCGACTCCGTCGCACTCGATCACGTGCTTGGCGATCGGCATGAAGGCGGCGCGGTAGTGGATCCGCGATTTTAGCACCAGGTATTTCTTCCGGGTCGGATCGATGCCGACGTTGTGGAACACGCCGAGGTCCCAGGGTTCGATATTGCGCTCGGTCACAACGAACTGGATCGATCCGGCGTCGAGCATGACCGAGCGGCCCATCGTCGTTTTCATGCCGGTGTTCATCGGCCCGGTGACGGTGAACTCGCCGTTCGAGATCACCCGGACGGTGCCAGCCACCTCGTGCGGCCTTCCCTGCATGCCGAGCGCCGGCATGCTGACTTTGCCGCCCAAGGGCAGGATCTTCTCCGCGCCAACCCCGGCCTCGATCAACTCCGACACGGCGCCCGGGTCGGCGACGATGGCGACCGCCACGTCGTCCAACCCCTGGCGCATGATCTCGGCGACCACCGCCATGGTGTCCTGGGTTCCGCCCGAGGCGGCGTTGTCCGCGTGGTCGATCAGCAGCACCGGACCCTCCTCCAGCGCCTTGGCCCGGGCAATCGAGTCCGAAAGCGGCTCCGGATGGTAGACGAAGGCCTCGCGGCGCTCCCAGGCGGCGTCCAGCAGGCGGTCGCGCACCGCTTCCGCCACCGAAACGTTGCCGTCGGCGACGACGACGGCGCTCGCCCCCGCATTGTGGATGTCGGCCAAGGGAAACCCGCCGAACGCGGTCGCCGCCAGCACCTCGCCCGTCTCCTCGGCCTGGCGCGCCATGTCGACCAGGTCCTTCATCGGCCCCTCGTCGGTGCCCATGCAGAGGGTGTGCGGCAGCATCGGTTTGTTGCCCCACGCCATCGCCGGCTCGACCTCGCCCGCCAGCGCGCCGAGCAGGATCCGGCCGGCATGCGCGCCGACCTCGTACTTGTCGATGTGGGGGTAGGTCTTGTAGCCGACCATCGCGGTGCAGTTGGCGACCATGTCCTCGGTCAGATTGGTGTGGAGGTCGAGGGCGACGGCGATCGGCAGCCCCGGCGCGGCCTCGCGGATTCGGGTCAGCAGCTCGCCCTCGCCGTCGTCGTAGGCCTCACTGACCATCGCACCATGCAAGTCGAGCAGCAGCGCATCGCAGCCCTTCCCGACGTCCGCCAATATCGCCCCTGCCATCGCCTCGTAGGCCTCGGCATCGACCGGCCCGCTCGGCAGCGCGGTCGCGGCGACTGGCGTGGTGAACTCGGCCCCTTCCTCGCGCGCCAGGTCGAGATAGGCCGAGAATGCCTGGTTGCCGCCCTCAAACGCCTCGACGCAGTCCTCGCCGAAATAAGCGCCGTCGGGCCCGAACCGGTCGAGCCTGGTCGGCACCGGCGAGAAGGTGTTGCTCTCGTGCTTCATCATCGCAATCACGAAGCGCATGGCGGTCTCCGGGTGTTGCCGTGGTTAGCCCGCCCGATAACGGCGGAAAACGGGTTGGGAATGCAGTCGAACAGCCGGCTGAGGCGCTGGGTCGCCCGCGGCACCCGCAGGACGTCGGCGATGCGGCGGTCGAGGAACCCCCAGGTCTCGGCGAAGCCTTTCGACTCGTCGTTGAGCCAGAACAGCACCGTCGAGCCGTAGACCCCGGCAAGCAGGATCCGCTTGGTGTAGAAGTTCCAGTCGGTCGCGGTGTCGCCCGCGGCGCGCCACATGGTATCGACCGTCCGGTAGGTCAGCCGCATCGAAAGTCCGGCGTTCACCGGCAGGGCGAGGATCGTGATCGCCCGGCGGATCGCCTCGCGATGCTCCGCATTGGCCTCGAGCCGGATCCGTACCGCGGCCGCGATCCGGTCGCGGATTCGCATCTCCGCAAGGTCCAACTCCTCCAGTTCCTCGGCGAGCAACCGGTCGGCCATACGGCTGTGATGGGCGATCATGTCGGTCGCCCTTCCCGGAAAGGCGCGGACCGCCTCCGCCGGGTCGAGCCCGATATCCTCGGCGCCGGCTTGCAGCGCCTTCTTGCTCCAACCGTCGAAGGCAATGTGCGGCAGGGCGGCCTGGAGGATGCGGTCGCGGTCGGCCATCAGGCGGTCTCCTCCGCCACCGCCTGTTCCCCGGTTGCCTCGTCCAATTCCTCGCCGTCTTCCTCGTGGCGCGGCGGGCCGTAGCGCATCTGGTCCTGGAACATCAGCAGCGACAGGTCGATCATCCGCTGGGGATAGAGGATCCCGTCGAGGTGGTCGCACTCGTGCTGCACGACGCGGGCATGGAAGCCCTGAACCTCATGGTCGATCGCCTCGCCTTCGGGCGTCGTGCCGCGATAGCGAACCGCCGTGTAGCGCGGCACCGCGCCGATCAACCCCGGGACCGAAAGGCAGCCCTCCCAGTCGGTCTCCATCTCCTCGGTCAGGATTTCGACCTCGGGATTCACCAGCACGATCAGCGGTACCGGTTCCGGCTCGTTATCGTCATCGTCGTGGCCGGCCGGCACGTGGAACATCACCACGCGCAACGGCACGTGCACCTGCGCGGCCGCGAGCCCGGCGCCATCTGCGTCCTCCAGGGTCTCCAGCATGTCGGCGACGAGCCTGGCCACCTCGGGCGAGCCCGGGTTGGCGACTGGGTCGGACCGCCGACGCAGCACCGGATGGCCCATCTTGGCGATCTTGAGAATGGCCATGGGGCTAATATGTGCCCTCCGCCACAAGCGGTAAAGCGTTCACGCGAGTCCGTTTCCGGTTACCATAATGACGTTATCGGGAGCGTTGCCGTGACATCCGCCGACCGCGAACCGGTGATCGAGGAATATGCGCGTCTCGCGGCGCGTTACGACCGCCGCTGGGCGTTTTACGTCGAGGCCACCCTGCGCGAGACGCTGCGTCGCCTCGACCCGGCGCCGGGCGAACGGGTGCTCGATGTCGGTTGCGGTACCGGCGCGCTGCTGTCGGCGATGTCGCAAATATTTCCCGGCCTCGAGCTCGTCGGCATCGATCCGACGCCCGAGATGCTGGCGGTCGCGCGCTCGAAGCTGGGCGGGTCGGTCGAGCTCGTGCTGGGAGCGGCGGAAGACCTGCCGTTCGGGGATTCGAGCTTCGATCTCGTGATCTCGACCAGCATGCTTCATTACATCCAGCGGCCGGCGGATGCCCTGGCCGAAATGGCGCGCGTTTTGAAACCGGGCGGACGTCTCGTCATCACCGACTGGTGTGACGACTACTTGGCGTGCCGAATTTGCGATTTTTTTCTTCGAAAGCTCAATCCCGCGCACTTCGACACATATGGCGGCGACGATTGCCGGCGGTTAATGAACGATGCGGCATTCGAGGCGGTCGAGGTCGAACGATTCAAGATCAACTGGCTATGGGGCCTGATGACCGCGCAGGGGCGAAAACCTGCTTGAAACCGCGGCCCGGAGGGCCTATGTCAATGCCCCGGGCGGCCTTCACAAGGCACACCGCCTGTGATATAAGCCGCGGCCCGGCGAAAACCGCGCGAATGTAGGCATTTAGGAGTAGGAAAGATCGTTCAGGTAGTCGTACGCGACAACAACGTCGACCAGGCCCTGAAGGCGCTGAAGAAGAAAATGCAGCGCGAGGGCGTTTACCGTGAGATGAAACTGAGGCGGGCCTACGAAAAGCCCTCGGAACGCAAGGCGCGCGAGAAGGCGGAGGCGATCCGGCGGCACCGCAAGCTGATGCGCAAGCGCATGGAACGCGAGGGCTACTAGACCCCAGCCCATAATCGCACTCCGGAGCACCACCCACGAGCGCCCCCGGCACACGCCGCGAGGGCGCTTTTAGTTTGCCTAACCCCTGTGCTATGAGGCCCCCATGGCGAAGAAACGCACGGGCGATCCCTGGATGCCGGCGCCGGACTATGGCCGCAGCCTCGAGGGACTATCCGCCAATCTGCTGGTCAGCGACATGGCGGCCGCGGTCGCGTTCGCCGAGACCGTGCTCGACGCCACCACGGTCTACGCCGACCCGGACTTCGCGGTGCTGCGCCAGGGTGCCGCCGAATGGATGCTGCATGCGGACCACACCTACGACGACCACCCGCTCTCGGGTTTCGTGGGGGGCGAGAGCGGCCGGGGGGCCGGGGTCGAGCTGCGGCTCCATGGGCTCGACCCGGACGACGCCGAGGCCAGGGCGCGCGAGGCCGGGCACACCGTCCTCGCCGGGGCAGCCGACAAGCCGCACGGCCTGCGCGAGGCCTATATCCTAGATCCCGACGGCTATTGCTGGGTGCCGGACGTGCCGAGCCAAGGGTGAGCGCGGCGGATTAAAGCTCCGCCTCGCGCCACCAGGCGTCGCTCATCAGGCGTTCGGGGATGTCGTCTGACTCTGGCGCCAAACCCATGGCGTCGAGTTCGTCCGTCCAGCGCTTTCGTAAACTTGCCGGCAATACTGTTCCACACCACGGACAATGCGTTACAGCCTGAATTACTACCGGTTGATGGTCGACGGGTTGGTCAAGACTAAGAATGCGAATGCCATACTCCCGGAGATGGGGAAGATAGGCGTACATGCAGCGGGGGCCAGTGAAGAAATCGATTGATGCCCAACAAAGATGCGGTGGCCGTTCTTTTGTACGGGTCATACCGGGTAAATTCGGATCGATGTACGGCTTGTATGGTTCGTCGGCAGGAACTTCCGCTTCCGCTTCAAACGGCGCGGTGGAGAAGTCGGGTAAGCCGTAAATCTCATCGCGCTCTTTCCACCAGTCCTCGTGTCGAGCCTTTAGCCACCATTCTTCCGACACCATCTCCGGCGGTAGCTTTTGAAGCATGTCGATCGCCGTGCCCGGTTCGGCGCCGAAGTCGCGTTCCACCACCATTTCCCATTCGATGCCAAGTTCAATCGGAAGGTGATCGCCGGACCACGGACAGTATTCGATCGTCCAACCGCGATAGCTGAGAAATGTACCGGCGTCTATAGCTGCATCTCTTGCCGCCACGCCAGGTTCGGCGGAAAGAATTTCGTAGCTGCGGTCGTAAGGCGTATAGCACATTGCCACACGCTCATCCGCCACGGCGGCCCGCATTTCCTCACACTGTTCGGCGATTGTCAGGCCCATCGATTTCGCTCACGTCGATACTATTGTCCTTACGAGGATCGCGCGGCTTTATCATCTTTCCGGTTAGCGCGTCCATGCTGCCAAGATGCCGTTTTGCACCATCGAACACCTCAATCTCGCTTTGATGCCTGCCTTTACCCCCCTTATCAAAGGTGTAAAAGCGTCTTTTGTTTCCGCCAAGTCTGTTCCATCGGAGTCCCGCATCCCCCTTCTTGGTAGAAAGGTTCTTCCAGATAAAACTCTGTGACGGAGCGATCCTTACGGTTGGGTCTTTTGCACGCGCTTCGGTCAAGGCACGTCCCCGGTTGTTCCACCATTCTGAAAAACCGGACCGGAAATCACCACCCTTTCGCCCAAGTTTCGGTAGCGTGGGAGAAAGCTGCGGTGGCGCCTTTGGCGCCGGCGCCGGCCGCGGCGAACCGCGGCCGGTTATCGGTCCTGGGTGCTCGAAGCCGGGCGGTTGGGGCCGCTGCCCCGGCAACCTGCGCTTCATCGCGGTTTCGATCTCGTCCGGTGGGCCGCCGACCTTGCTCCGCTCGGGAGTCGGCGCCAATGGGTCGCCGGCCCGGCGCGAAGAAGGGTCCTGCCGCCACCGCTCGGCGGGGCTTGATCTCGCCGGTGTCGCTTCCACCGATTCAGCCAGCGGATTAACCCTGCGCGGTGGGACGGCCGGGGCCCGTCCGGCGGCAAGCTCGTTGTCGCCGAGACCCTCGGTGTCGCGGCGCACCGGCGAGGGTGCGGCCTGCTGGGCCCGCTGGGCTTCCTCCGCCCGCTCGCGCTCGAGCGCGCGTTGCTGTAGTTGCTCGAAGGTCTCGCGCGGCTCGCCCGGATCGCGGGTCAACAGGCCCTTCGGCCGGAAGATCTGGAGGAAGTTTTGCAAGAATTCGTCGTTCATCTCGGATGTTCTTTGTGTAAGGGGGGAGGGCGCCGGGGCTTAGGTACCGCGGCGCCGATCTCACTTGTCCGGGTCACTTCATGGGTTCCGGATGGGCGGCGGCGTAGAGCTCGGCCATGCGTTCCATCGCGGTCGCGTGGTCGGGGTGGGAGGGCTCGGCGTAGGCCGCCATGAACTTGTCGTCGGCGCGCAGGTCCATGATCTCGCGCCGCGCCCGTGACGGGCTCATGACGCCGTCGCCGGCCTCGGCCGACATGCCGCCGCCGTAAAGCCGGCGGCCGATCTCGGCAAAGGCGCGCACGATCACCGGATCGTCGCCGGCGCCGTGCCGGTTCATCGCGTCCTTCAAGCGTTCGCCGCCGAATTGCGCGATCGTCCGGCGCGCCTGCTCCATCCGCTCGTCATAGGCGTGGCCCCAGTCGCGTTGCAGGACCGCCTCGGTCTGGGCCTGCCCGCGGTCTTGGCCCTCCATCGTGGATCGCGACTGCTCCATGGCATGCTCGACGAAGCGGTCGTGCAGTTCGCGCGCGGTCTCGGCCGGCAGGTTGAGCTCGTGCGCGGTCTCGCGGAACCAGTCGGCCGAGCCGAGGTCGTAGCCCTGCACGCCGTCGGGCCTCTCGAACTGGTATTCCTGCGGCGCGTTGGGCCGGCCGAGCCGGTTCCAGAACGCCTGCCGCTCCTCGGCCGAGGCGTCGTTGCCCGGGATCTGCACCATGTTGGGGCCGATCGTCGCCTCCAGGTCGCGCAGATGGCGCAACGCCTCGCCGGGGCTCTTGAAGCCCTTGCTCTGGATCAGCTCGAGCTCGGCCGGGCCGAGGTTTTCCGCCCAGCCGGGCAGTTCCGCTATGTCCTCCGTCGCCTCTTCACTGGCTTCGGCGCCTTCGCTGGTGGCCTCGCCACCGCCGTCGAAATCTTCACTCATCGTCTTGGTCCTTTCTTTGGGGTTGCATGGATTTTCACGGAATCGACATTTTGGCGAATATGGGCCGGCCGGGATATTTTGTGAAGATGAACATTTGCCGTACCCGGGCATCGGAACCTTGGGCGAACGAATTGTGGCTTCTCGAAACCCCGACCGTGGTGTGCTAATCAGGGCGCCGCCGAGTGCTAAAGGGAGAACAAGGCCATGTCCGGACCGCTTCAGGGCTACCGCATCCTCGACCTCACGACCGTGTTCCTCGGGCCCTACGCGGCGCAGATTTTGGGCGATCTCGGGGCCGAGGTGATCAAGGTCGAGACGCCGGAGGGCGACATCGTGCGCGGCATCGAGCCGTCGCGGAACCCGGGCATGGGCTCGGCGTTCCTGTCGGCCAATCGCAACAAGCGCGGCCTGGCGCTCGATTTGAAGGCGCCCGCCGGGCGCGAGGCGTTCCTGAAACTCGTCGCGGGCGCGGATGCGCTGGTCTCCTCGGTCCGGCCGGCGGCCTTGGAGCGCCTCGGCCTCGGCTACGAGGACTGCCGGGCGGTCAACCCCAAGATCGTCTATTGCAACATCGTCGGCTTCGGCCAGGACGGGCCCTATGCCGCCAAGCCGGCCTACGACGACATCATCCAGGGGCTGTCGGGCATGGCGGCGGCGCAGGCGGCGACCACCGGCGAGCCGCGTTACGTCAACCAGCCGATCTGCGACAAGATCACCTCGCAAGTCTCGGTCTACGCGGTGGTCGCGGCCCTGCTGCACCGCGAGCGCACCGGCGAGGGCCAGCAGGTCGAGGTCCCGATGCTGGAGACCCTGGTCGGCTTCAACATGTTGGAGCACCAGGCCGGCACCGTGTTCGACCCGCCGCTTGGCGGGCCCGGCTACACGCGCGTGCTGGCGCCGTTCCGCCGGCCCTATGCGACCGCCGACGGTTATGTCTGCATCCTGCCCTACAGCACCAAGCAGTGGCGCGCCTTCCTCTCGGTCGTCGGGCGCGAGGATCTGCACGACGACCCGCGGATCACCGACCCGAAAGTGCGCAGCGAGAAGGTCGGCGAGATGTACGAGATCCTCGCCGAGGCGGTGAAGGACCGCGGCACCGACGAACTGCTGGCGGCGGTCGAGGAAGCCGACGTGCCGGCCGGCAAGGTCAACATGCTGGACGAGATCGCGGACGACCCGCACATCGCCGCGGTCGGCTTCTTCCAACACCACGACCACCCGACCGAGGGCCGCGTCCGCCACACCGGCATCCCGGTCAAGTTCTCGGCCGGTCCCTGCGACGTGCGCCGCCTTGCGCCCAACCTCGGCGAGCACAGCCGTGAGGTCCTGCTCGAAGCCGGACTTTCGAATGACGAGATCGACGCGCTGGTTAGCGACGGGGTCGCGGTCGACGGCGGGCGAGGGGGGTAGGCCGGGGCGCTTGGCCACGCAAATCGCGGCGAAAACTCGCTTAATCCTTGTATAGCCGCATCGGCTACACCATGATTCGACCGATGCGATATTTGCTGATCCTCGCTTTCGCTCTTGCCCTCGCCGTCTGGGCCGGCCACAGGGCCGCGCAGACGCCGAAAGGCGACGCGTCCGAGGAAGAATTCCCGCCGCTGCCGAAAAGTCGCGCGGAGTTGATGATCGAGGCCGTGCCCGACTGGTTTCGTCCGATCCTTTCGGAATCTGCAAAGGATTTCAGCGACGGGGAAGTCCGGCGGATTTTAGAACGCGGCATCAAGGAAGATGTCGCGATCGCGCGTTGCTTCATGGTGCAGTTCATCGCTTCGGGCAAGCACGGCGAGGCCGCGTATCGCGAGATTCCGGCGCTGCTCGAAGGTTATCGCCTCGACGAATGCAGCGTTAGACCGACGATTCTTGGGGTTCTCTACCGGGACGGCCGCGGGGTCGCGAAGGATCCCGAACGCGCCCGGCACCACTTCCGCAAATACGTTATTTACTTTGGCTCCGATGCGGAGAGCGCCAACTTTATAGTCAAGTCGACTTTCGGTCTCGATAGCGACATCGACATAACGAATGAACTGGCCGAGGCTGCCAAGTGGTTCGAAGAACTCGAGAAAAGGACCCCGAAAATACAGCTGATTGCGCTCGCCAAGCGCTATCTCGCGGGCGACGGCGTGCCGAAGGACGCGGATATCGGCTACAAGCTTCTTTGGTCGATCGGTCTGGACAAACACACCGCGGAGTCAGCGTATCTACTGTACGAGGGTTTTCGCGACCGGGCGTTCAGCTACTCGCAG
This sequence comes from Alphaproteobacteria bacterium, assembly GCA_030743445.1. Taxonomy (GTDB): domain Bacteria; phylum Pseudomonadota; class Alphaproteobacteria; order UBA8366; family UBA8366; genus JASLSL01. Next base: position 8,553 of record JASLSL010000311.1, on the reverse strand, counting down.
CAATTGTCCGACAGTTCGGTCGACCTTTTGTACGTCGCGGCCAAAAGGGGACACGCCCAGGCGCGCAAGGAGATGGGGCTTAGAATGTTGGAAGGCGCGACAAAAGAGAACTCACGGTTATTCTTCGCCTATGCCTATTTCCTCGCGGCGAAGCAGGCCGGCGCCACCGATGTCGATGAGTATTTAGAGCGCCTGAAGATACGGATCGCCGACCCGAACTTGGACCAGAGCGCACTAGAATGGATCGGCGCCGGCCGACTGCCACCGGCGTCGTAAACAAAATATCCCACGTTTTTGGCTCTCGGTTTCGCGCTCAATTACCACTTCGCAGTCCTCGCAGATAAAACTTTACCCTCACCAGTTCGTTTTTTCAGAACGCATAATTTTTGCGTGAGGTTTTCAGATTTCTCGGGGTTGCGACAAGCTTGTGTATTATATGTAGAGCAATGAGCACTGGTCCGAAGAAAGGATTTGGCACGAGCGGAATTCTACTGTCTTTGTGAATTCGCTCTTGTGCTTCCCATCGGCGGACGTCCGCTTCCGCTTTCTTTATCAATCCTTTGATTTCCCGCACTGCATTTTCTGCTTTGCGAATCTTTTCTAGCGATGGCCCCGGTTTTTCCTCGCGGCCGGAATGGTCGCTTTCCTGAGGTCGCGGACTAGCTCCTGTTCTTAATGCCGAAGGTTTCTCAGGTGTAGATTGCTCGCGCTGAGAGAGAGGGTTGGCTCGCTCCGCCCGTTCGCGTTCCAATGTGCGTTGCTGCAACTGCTCGAAGGTCTCGGGCGGCTCGCCCGGATCGCGGGTCAACAGGCCTTTCGGCCGGTAGATGCGGTAGAAGTTTCGCAGGAAATCGTCGTTCATGTCGTGCGTCCTCAGGTCGAAATAAGTAAATGGTTACTCTCGCGATGCATTATAGACGATATGTCTTTTTATGTTAAGACGTTTTATCTATGCATCGGCCGGCGATAAACGGAAAGCGTTACGCAGCAACGATTTTGGAGAGTAGGGCGGCGCCTAGAGTTCCTTCGCCTGGTCGCGCAGGATGAACTTCTGCACCTTGCCGGTCGAGGTCTTGGGCAGGCCGCCGAAGACCACGGTCTTCGGGCACTTGTAGTGGGCCATGTTGTCGCGGCAGAAGGCGATGATCTCCTCCGCCGTCGCTTCTGCGCCTTCCTTCAGGGTGACGAAGGCGCAGGGCGTCTCGCCCCAGTGGTCGTCGGGCTTGGCGACGACGGCGGCCTCGAGCACCGCCGAGTGCTTGTAGAGCGTCTGCTCGACCTCGATCGTGGAGATGTTCTCGCCGCCCGAGATGACGACGTCCTTCGAGCGGTCCTTGAGGTCGATGTAGCCGTCCGGGTGCCAGACGCCGAGGTCGCCGGTGCGGAACCAGCCGTCCTCGAAGGCCTCCTCGGTCGCTTGGGCGTTCTTGAGATAGCCCTTCATCACCACGTTGCCGCGCATCATCACCTCGCCCATGGTCTCGGCGTCCTTCGCGATCGGCTCCATGGTGGTCGGGTCGGCGACCATCAAGTCCTCGAGCACATGGTAGGGCACGCCCTGGCGCGCCTTCTTCTCTGCCCGCTCATCCGGCGGCAGGTCGTTCCACTCCTCGTGCCACGAGCACACCACCGCCGGGCCGTAGCATTCGGTGAGGCCATAAACATGAGTGATGTGGAAGCCGTCGGCCTCCATCCGCTGGATCACGGCCGGCGGCGGCGGGGCGGCGGCGGTCATCACCTCGACCGTGCGCGGCAGCGGCCGGCGTTCCTCTTCCTTGGCGTTGATGATCATGTTGAGCACCACCGGAGCGCCGCAGAAATGGTCGACGCCCTCTTCGTCGATGGCGCGGAAGATCTCGGCCGGCTCGACCTGGCGCAGGCAGACGCTCGTGCCGGCGCGCGCCGCGAGCGACCATGGGAAGCACCAGCCGTTGGCATGGAACATCGGCAGGGTCCAAAGGTACGTCGGATGCTGCGGCAGGTCCCAGGCCATGATGTTGCCGAGCGCCAGCAGATAGGCGCCGCGGTGGTGGTAGACCACGCCCTTCGGGTTGCCCGTGGTGCCGGACGTATAGCAGAGCGAGATCGCATCCCACTCGTCCCCCGGCAGCGACCAGTCGAACCCGGGGTCGCCGGCGGCGATGAAGTCCTCGTACTCGATCTCGCCGAGCCGCTCGCCGCCGGCGCCGAGGCCGTCCTCGACGTCGATCACCAGCGGCTTGGTGTCGCACGTGGCGAGCGCTTCCTTGACCGTGGGGCTGAGCTCGGTGTCGGTGATCAGCACCTTGGCCTCGCCGTGCTCCAGGATAAAGGCGATGGTCGCCGCATCGAGCCTGGTGTTGAGCGCGTTCAGCACGCCACCCGCCATGGCGACGCCGAAATGCGCGTCGTAGATTGCCGGCACATTGGGCGCCATCACTGCAACCGTATCGTTTTTGCCGATCCCGCGCTGCTGCAAGGCGCTGGCGAGCCGCCGCGCGCGGCCATAGGCCTCCGACCAGGTGATCAGCCGGTTGCCGTGGACGATCGCCGGGCGGTCGGGATAGACCGCGGCTGTGCGCTCGATGAACGAGAGCGGGCTCAGCGCCACGTAGTTGGCCGCGTTCTTGTCGAGGTCCGTCTCGAACGGGCTCTTGGACATCGCATGCTCCCCCGGAAGGCCAACGCCTTCATGTCTTGCGTTGTTTTGGCCGCCGATCTTTGCTGCTGTCAATAGCCAGTGGTGCTTCTATAATCCGGCAAAACGAGTAAGCGCCTGGCAGGGGAGGCATGCAATGGCCGGTAAATTCGACGAAGTCTATGCGCGTTCGCTCGCCGATCCCGAGGGATTCTGGGCCGAGGCCGCGGAGGACGTGGTCTGGACCAAGCGCTGGGACAAGGTGCTCGACGATTCCAACCCGCCGTTCTATCGCTGGTTCGTCGGCGGCGAGTGCAACACCTGCTACAACGCGGTCGACCGCCATGTCGAGGACGGCCGTGGCGACCAGGCGGCGATCATCTACGACAGCCCGATCACCGGCAAGCAGCGCACGCTGACCTATTCGCAATTGCAAGACAAGGTTGCGCGTTGTGCCGGCATGCTGAGGGGCTTCGGGGTCGAGAAGGGCGACCGGGTGATCATCTACCTGCCGATGGTGCCGCAGGCGGCGGTCTCGATGCTCGCTTGTGCGCGCATCGGAGCGGTGCATTCGGTGGTGTTCGGCGGCTTCGCGGCGAACGAGCTCGCGACCCGCATCACCGACGCCAAGCCCAAGGTCATCATCAGCGCCTCCTGCGGGATCGAACCGGGCCGGGTCATCGCCTACAAGCCGTTGTTGGACGGGGCGATCGAGATTTCGGGCCATGAGCTCAACAAGGTCGTCATCGTGCAGCGCGAGCAGGAGACCTGCGAGCTGATCGAAGGCCGCGATGCCGACTGGAAGGAGGCCATGGAGGCCGCCGAGCCGGCCGATTGCGTGCCAGTCGCGGCGACCGATCCGCTCTATATCCTCTATACCTCGGGCACCACGGGTGAGCCCAAGGGCGTGGTGCGCGACAACGGCGGGCATTTGGTGGCGCTCAAATGGTCGATGAAGAACATCTACGGCGTCGACCCGGGTGAGACATATTGGGCGGCCTCCGACGTCGGCTGGGTCGTCGGCCACTCCTATATCGTCTACGCGCCGCTGTTCCGCGGCTGCGCCTCTATCCTGTTCGAGGGCAAGCCGGTCGGCACGCCCGACGCGGGCGTGTTCTGGCGCATCATCTCCGAGCACAAGGTCTCGGTGATGTTCACGGCGCCGACCGCCTTCCGCGCGATCAAGAAGGAGGACCCGCAAGGTGAGCTGATCAAGAAGTACGACCTCTCTAATTTCAGGACTTTGTTCCTTGCCGGCGAGCGGCTCGACCCCGACACGCTGAAATGGGCCGAGGACAACCTGCAAATTCCGGTGATCGACCACTGGTGGCAGACCGAAACCGGCTGGCCGATCGGCGCCAATTGCATCGGCATCGAGCATCTGCCGATCAAGCCCGGCTCGCCGACCCGCGCGGTGCCGGGCTACGACCTGCGCATCCTCGATCCCGACAACAACGAGTTGCCGGCGGGCGAGTTGGGCGCCGTCTGCATCAAGCTGCCGTTGCCGCCGGGCAACTTCCCCACACTGTGGAACGCCGACGACCGGTTCGTCGAAGCCTACATGGCGGAGTATCCGGGCCACTACAAGACCGCGGACGCCGGGTATCTCGACGAAGACGGCTACATCTTCGTCATGACCCGGACCGACGACATCATCAACGTTGCCGGGCACCGGCTCTCGACCGGGGCGATGGAGGAAGTGTTGGCCGACCATCCGGACGTCGCCGAGTGCGCGGTGATCGGCGTCGCCGACCAGCTCAAGGGCCAGTTGCCGCTCGGGTTCCTGGTCTTGAGCGCCGGGGTCGAGCGCTCGCACGACGAGATCGTCGGCGAGGTCGTCAAGATGGTGCGCGAGCGCATCGGCCCGGTCGCTGCGTTCAAGACCGCGACCGTGGTGGCGCGTCTGCCGAAGACCCGATCCGGCAAGATCCTGCGCGGCACTATGCAGTGCATCGCCGACTGTCAGGACTACAAAGTTCCCGCGACGATCGACGATCCCGCGATCCTGTCCGAGATCGAGGAAGCGCTGCAGGGCGTCGGCTACGCCGGGAAGGGGTAATACCAAGGGTCTTTATCTATGGCCCTTGGTATAAGGCCTAGCCGGCACCCGCAGGGACGATACGGGCGGTCTGACGTCGGCCGTAATATTGCCGCGCGAAACGTGTCAGCGTGGCCTTCAGGTAAGCGTCGATTTCGCTCCATCCGACGCGGCCGTCGCGGTTTCCGTGAGGCGCGTTGTCGGCCTCGCCGCTCATGCCTTTCAGAAAATAATTCGTGAACAGGCTCTGCGAGTCGTTCCGTTCCCAGGATGCGATCTGATTTGCCGCGCCTGCGCTTGCGACCGTGATGTTCGACGGAACCGGCGTGTCCTTCGACTTCAGGTCAGGAAGAATCTTGTTGAGCACGTCACCGTTCTCGCTAACCCCGGAGAAGCTGGTCTCGAGCACCAGGGTGACGGATTTCGCCGGCAACTTGCTTAGGTTCTGATACAACACCTCGAGCGGATAGCCCTTCAGGCTGATCAACGAACCATCCGCGTCCACCGGGACGAGAAAGCTGCGTCCCGTCTTGTCGCCAGGCGCCCCGTGGCCCGCGTAGTAGACGAACACCCGGGACTTACCCGGCTTCACCCATTCATAAAGCTTACCCTTGAAATTCCGCCGCGTGCCGAAGACGTAGGTCATCTCGGCCGCCGTCGCGTCCTTCACGAAGACCACGTTCTCTTCCTTGACGCCCATGCCGCGTATGGCGAATTGCTTGAAGCCTTCCGCATCGGCGTAAGCCGGCACTACATCCGGGATGTCCTTGCCGCGGGCTTGATAATTGGCGTTGGCCAGGATCACCGCGATGTCGTCGGGGTGCGGCTTGGTGGGGCGGTAGCTGACATCCGCGGGGACGATGGGAAAGTCCGGCAATCCTTGTCGCGCGGTCTTGCGATTGAAATCGCCGGGCTGTGGCGCCGGCTTGGCCGCGGCATCGTTGGCGCCATCAGTGGCCGGCCCCCGCACTCTCGGTTTGTCCGCCACCGTCGGCAGGGCGGCGGCGACGAAGGCTTCCGCTTCCTTGCTGTCGAGCCCGAAGACGAAGTTGAATCTGTTGCCGTACTCGTCGGAGCCGCGGCCCGATCCCGAGGTGCAGCTCGCGGCAAGCCAATCCGCATCGATCCGCCGCCCGTCCTCGCACAGCATGTCGGCCTTGCCCCGCTGGCCGGCGCACCCGAACGACAGCGGCGGCACATAGGTGACGTAGGTATGTCCCCTGCATGTGACGCCCGAATTCTCGCCAGTGGCCTCGATCTCCGCCCGGCCGATCAGTAGATTGTGGAGCACCGTGCCACGAAAGACCTCGTTGGCGTTCTCGAACTTGCCCGCCATGTCGTACTTGATCGCGCAGCCGCCGAGGACCAGGCACGCGACGGCCACCGACAAGGCGCTTCTTATCAGTATCCCGACCATCGGAGTCCCCTCCCTCGACACCATTCACCCGGTCAACTCGTTCATCGTTTGCCGGTTCGGCCCCTCGCCAGTTTCTTCATTATTCGATGCGCGTCGCCGGCGTATTTACCGTTCGGATAGCGCTCCAGGTAGGCCTTGAAATCCTCGACGTCGGCGCTGAACTGGATAGAGCGCCAAGTGACATCCTCGGGTGAGGTCAGTCGTCTTCGATGTTGTTGGGACTGACCGCTACCCGCGCCGGTGCCAGACGATTCATTGTTGCCGGACCGCAGCTTGTCTCGCCTGAGCCGCGCGATGGCCATGAACGAGCCGTTCGGGTACTGCGCCAAATAGGCATCGAACATCGCCGGGTCCTCGCTGTCCTGGATCGATTCCCAAAATAAATGCTCTGCCGACTTGGCCTTGGCGTCTCGCCGTGTTCTCGACCCGATGTCGTCAGGTTTCGGCGGCGGTGCGAGCGCGAAAACGAAATCGCCACGGTCGTAATCCTTGTCGCGAAGTTTTCCGTAAAGCGGCGTCTGCCTGGCCTGGGTCAGGTTCGTCACCCGGTCGGCCATGAACAAGCCAAGCTCGGTCGCCGTCAGATAACCGTCGCGATTGGCATCCGCGGTCTCCTCGCGGCGCAGCGCGCGGATGAACAACTCGCGGAACGTGCCGTCGTCCGACACCGTTTGCTCGGCGTCGCCGGAAGTCAGGAATTGGCGGACCGGCCGGGTCGTCGCCAAGGTAATGGCCGCGGGCGGTAGCGCGCGCTGAGAATCGAAAATCGTTCCGGAAAAGCAAGAGTCGAAAACGGCGAAAGCGTGTTTCGATTCCGCAAGGCGGACGAAATTCCCTAGGCTTCGCATCGGCAGCGCCTTCAATTTGAACTGGGTTTGCGCATCTGGGCGCGGCGCGTCCGCCGGCACCAAATAGCCTTCACCGTTCAACGTATGGCCGTGTCCCGCATACCAGACGAAAAGCCGTGCGTTCGGGTCCGAGCCCCGGATGACGAAAAACGTCTCGAATGCGGTCTCCAGCTCTTCGGCATTCAGGTTCAGCCGAAGGGTCACGGTGAAACCGCGCTTTTTCAGTTCCGCTGCAATCAGCTTCGCGTCCTGGACGGCCATCGAAAGCCTTGGCCATCCGGCCGTGTAATTGTCGATCCCGATCACCAGCGCGTGCGAAGATCCATAAATCCGAACTTTGAAGGTTATTATATTCCGCCAATCGACAAGAGACAGCAAAATTACGAAAAAACTCCAATTTACTGCGATAATTTCCGACACACTCCGCCATTGATACGCAACCGCATGGTTGCTAGAATGTTGCTAGCGACCACATAGCAACCAACACCCAGGAGGCGGACATGGGTGCGAGCAAATCCAATAAACGGGTCACTAAGCGCGTTGTGGATAGCCTGAAGCCCGGCGGGCTGGTCTGGGATACCGACGTGACCGGATTCGGCGTACGCTGCCAGCGGGCGGCCAAGGTCTATGTCGTCAAGTACAGGTTCGGGGGTCGGCAGCGATGGCACACGATAGGCCGCCACGGCTCCCCGTGGACGCCCGAGAAGGCGCGCAACCGGGCGAAGGCGATTCTCGGCATTGTCGCCGACGGCAAAGACCCTTCCGTGGAGCGCGAGGCGAGCAAGCGAAATCCCGCCGTGAAAACCTTGGTCGAGGATTTCATGCGCGAGCACGTCAAGGCGAAGCGCCGATCAAGCACCGAGGAGAGCTACCGCGCCCTCTTGGACCGGCTCGTGATCCCGGAAATCGGCAAGCGGCGCGTGGCCGATGTGACGCACGCTGACGTCGCCCAGCTGCACCACCGCCTGAAGGCCACCCCCTATCAGGCCAACCGCGTGGTGGACGTGCTATCGAGTCTCTTCACCTGGGCTGAGCGGCACGGCTATCGACCGCGAGGCGAAAACCCGTGTCAGGACATCGAACCCTTCAAGGAACACAAGCGTGATCGCTTCCTATCCGCGAACGAGTTGAATGCCCTGGGTAAGGCGTTATCGAAAGCAGAGAAGGCGAACGAGTTGAAAGCCCGGGGCAAGACAATATCGAAAGCACAGAATGCAAAAGCAGAGAAGGAAGGCGAGCCGCCGTCCGCCATCGCGGCGATCCGGCTCCTGGTGCTGACCGGCTGCCGCAAGTCCGAAATCCTCACCTTGCAATGGGAGCATGTTGATTTCGACCTGGGCGCGCTCCGGCTGCCCGACTCCAAGACCGGGGCGAAGGTGGTGCCGCTGGGAGCTCCGGCGCTCGAACTGCTGGCGTCGCTACCGCGCCTCGAGGGCAACCCCTATGTGCTTCCGGGTCACAAGGATGGCGCGCACTTCGTCGGGCTGCAGAAGGTCTGGGAGCGCGTGCGGGCCAAGGCCAAGTTGCCGGATGTTCGTATTCACGACCTCCGCCACAGCTTCGCGAGCGTCGGCGCTGCCAGTGGGGACAGTCTGCTTGTCATTGGCGCGTTGCTGGGCCACCGGGACCAAGC
>JASLSL010000310.1 GCA_030743445.1 Alphaproteobacteria bacterium | reverse complement strand
CATCGCCGGCACGGTCTCTCCTGCCGAGAAACCGGGATAGGGGATCGTAGGGGTACCATATGTTAGATTCTATCCACTAGTACGCACGTGTCACCGCCGACCTCAGCCGGAAAGATTGGTTCGCGATGATCGAAGGACCGGTATTCACATACCGGGCGCTGCGTCGCGCCGGCGAGCTGAGCCACGATCCGATCCAGGAGCTGACGGCGGAAAAGCTGCAGAGCCTGCACAACGCGGTAAAAGGATACCGCCCGGCGAACGGCGCCGGTGGCTGGAAGTCGCGGCTCGGCCTGGCGCGGCGCCCCGAAGACCCGCCGCAGGGGCTCTACATCTTTGGGCCCGCCGGCCGCGGCAAATCGATGTTGATGGATATGTTCTTCCAGGACGCGCCGACTGAGCGCCGCCGCCGGGTCCATTTCCACGCCTTCATGGTCGAAATCCACGATGAACTGCACCGCCTGCGTCAGGACCCCAACCGTCGCAAGAACAGCGATCCGCTGCTGAAGATCGCCGCTGGCGTCGCCGACGAAGCGTGGCTGCTCTGCTTCGACGAGTTCCACATCTCCAACATCGCCGACGCGATGATCCTGGGCCGGCTGTTCGAGGCCCTGTTCGAGCACGGCGTGGTGGTCGTCGCGACCTCGAACCTGGCGCCGGACGAGCTCTACGAGGGCGGCCTGCAACGGGAGCTCTTCCTGCCCTTCATCGACATGATCAAGGACCGGCTCGACGTGCTCGAGCTGGCCTCGCCGACCGACTATCGCCGGGCCCACATCCACGACGTCGAGGTTTACCACACACCGCTCGGCGCCGAGGCCAGCGCGGCGCTCGACGCGGCGTTCGCCGAGCTGACCGCCGGCGCCAGGGCGGTCGCGGAGGAGCTCGCGGTCAAGGGTCGCTCGGTGCGGATCGAAAAAGCCGCGCGCGGCGTCGCCCGGTTCGACTTCGAAGGTTTGTGCGGCAGCGCGCTCGGGGCCGAGGACTACCTCGCGATCGGCGACCGCTACCACACGATCGTGCTCGCCGACGTGCCGATCATGGCGGCGCCCGAACTGGGCAACGAGGCCAAACGATTCATCAACCTCGTGGACGTGCTCTACGAGGACGGGGTAAACCTCGTCGTTACCGCCGACGCGGAGCCCGACCTGCTGTGTCCCGAGGGCCCGAACGCCTTCGAGTTCCAGCGCACCGCGAGCCGGCTGATGGAAATGCGGTCGGGCGAGTACATCGACGCACCGCACCGGGAAGGAGAGGCATGAGCGATCCGACCGAGCATCGCGAGGCGACCTTGGAAATCCGCCCGTCCCTGGCGCGAACCCTGGCGGTCGCCTTCGGTGGCGTGATCTTCGCCGCCATCGTCCTCGATTTCGCCGCCAAGGGGGAAGGGTCGGTCTTCCCCGCCTATCTCGCCGCGGGGGTCCTGATCATCGGCGCGATCATGGCGATGGGGCAGCACCTGCCGGGTGCCTCCGGCCTATCGCTCAATGCGGAGGGGTTCGAGATCCGCGAGCTCTATTCGGTCAAGCGCTACCCGTGGTCCGAGGTCACCGAGTTCACGATCAAGCGGCGTGTGCTCGGCAAGGCGGTCGAATTCGCCCACGTTCCGCAGGACGGCGGCAAGGTGGAAGCGCGCTCGCTGCCGACCGGCTATTCGATCAACCCATACCGGCTGCTGCAGTTGATGAACGAATGGCGCGACCGCGAGGGCGGCCACGACGCCTGAGGGCCGCGGGAACCTTGCCGTGATACCGGATTCAGGCTAGGAAACGCTAATACACCGCTAATACACCGGGAGCCGGGAACCGGGGGCGAGGCAACCCGGCTTCACAACGGTCACACACGGGGAGAAACCATGGCACGCAACAAAATCGCGCTGATTGGCGCCGGCAATATCGGCGGCACGCTGGCACTCCTGGCCGGGCTCAAGGAGCTCGGCGACATCGTCTTGGTCGACATCGTCAAGGGGGTACCCCAAGGCAAGGGCCTCGACATCGCCCAGGCCTCGACGATCGAGGGTTTCGACGCCAAAGTCGGAGGCTCCAACGGCTATCGCGCGCTCGGCGGCGCCGACGTGGTCATCGTCACCGCCGGCGTCGCGCGGCGTCCCGGCATGAGCCGCGACGACCTGCTCGGCATCAACACCAACGTGATGAACGCGGTCGGCGCCGGCATCAAGCAGTACTGCCCCAAGGCCTTCGTCATTTGCATCACCAATCCCTTGGACGTCATGGTCGGCGTGCTGCGGGACGCCTGCGGCCTGCCGCACCACCGGGTCGTCGGCATGGCCGGGGTGTTGGATTCCGCGCGTTTTCGGCTGTTCTTGGCGGAGGAATTCGACGTCTCGGTCGAAGACGTCACCGCGTTCGTGCTCGGTGGCCACGGCGATACCATGGTCCCGCTGGTGCGCTACTCGACGGTCGCCGGCATTCCGGTGCCGGATCTGATCAAGATGGGCTGGACCACCAAGGCGCGGATCGAGGCCATCGTCGAGCGCACGCGTGGCGGCGGCGGCGAGATCGTGCAGTTGCTCGGCACCGGCTCGGCGTTCTACGCGCCGGCCTCCTCGGCGATATCGATGGCCGAGTCCTACCTCCACGACAAGAAGCGGGTGCTGCCCTGCGCGGCTTACGTCAAGGGCGCCTACGGGTTGCGCGGCATCTATGTCGGCGTGCCGGTGGTGATCGGCGCCAAGGGCGTCGAGCGGATCGTGAAAATCTCGCTGAACGCCACGGAAAAGAAAGCGTTTCGCAATTCGGTCAACGCCGTCCGCGACCTCAACCGGGCGGTCGAGCGCCTGCAGCGCCGGCAAGCCAAGAAGGCGGCGGCCGAGCGCAAGGTGGCCCGCAAAACCACTCGGAAAGCCAAACCGAAAGCCAAACCGAAAGCCAAAAGAGCGGCCAAATCCGGGGCGAAATCGAAGAAAAAGCGGTAATTTAGGGTTAACGAGACGTTAATCCTCGTAGCACCAATTGCGCTGTCGGTTGCGCTTGAAGCCGGCAATGCTAAAGTACACGTCTGCCCGCCGGAGTGGGGACACCTCTTGAAGCGGGATTTTGGGACAAAATCATCAGGCGGACGCGGATTCCATGAACATTCATGAATACCAGGCCAAAAGCCTGCTGCGGAAATATGGCGTTGCGGTGCCCGACGGCGGCGCCGCCTATACGGTCGACGAGGCCGTGACGGCGGCCAAGGAACTGCCGGGTCCGGTCTGGGTCGTGAAGAGCCAGATTCACGCCGGCGGCCGCGGCGCCGGGCATTTCAAGGACGCCGCCGACGACACCGGCGGGGTCCGCCTCGCCAAGTCGGTCGACGAGGTCAAGCAGCACGCCAATGCGATGCTCGGCAAAGTGCTGGTGACCAAGCAGACCGGTCCCGCGGGCAAGGAGGTCAAGCGCATCTACATCGAGGACGGTTGCGACATCGCGCGCGAGCTCTACCTCAGCATCCTGATCGACCGGGTGACCAGCCGGATCACCATCATGGCCTCGACCGAGGGCGGCATGGACATCGAGGAAGTCGCGGCCAAGACGCCCGAGAAGATCATCATGGTGGCGATCGACCCGGCGGTCGGCATGTTGCCGTTCTACGCCCGCAAGATCGCCTTCGGCCTCGAGCTCGAGGGCAAGCAGGTGTCCTCCGCGGTCAAGCTGTTGACGGCGTTGTACCAGGCGTTCACCGACCTCGACGCCAGCCTGCTCGAGATCAATCCGCTGGTCGTGACCGGCGACGGCGAGGTCATCGCCCTCGATGCCAAGATGAATTTCGACGACAACGCGCTGTTCCGCCACGCGGACGTGTCGGAGATGCGCGACGAGGACGAAGAGGACCCGACCGAGCTCGAGGCCTCCAAGCACGAGCTCAACTACATCAAGCTCGACGGCAAGATCGGCTGCATGGTCAACGGCGCCGGGCTCGCCATGGCGACGATGGACATCATCAAGCTCTACGGCAGCGAGCCGGCGAACTTCCTCGACGTCGGCGGCGGCGCCGACAAGGAGCGGGTCACCACCGCGTTCAAGATCATTCTCTCGGATCCCAACGTCGAGGGAATCCTGGTCAACATCTTCGGCGGCATCATGCGCTGCGACGTGATCGCCGAGGGCGTCGTCGCGGCGGCCAAGGAGCTCGACGTCGGCGTGCCGCTGGTGGTCCGGCTCGAGGGCACCAACGTCGATCAAGGCAAGAAAATCCTCAACGACTCCGGTCTCGCGATCACGTCCGCCGACAATCTCGGCGACGCCGCCGAGAAGGTGGTCAAAGCGGTCGAGGGAGCGAGCTGATGGCGGTTCTGGTCGGCAAGGATACCAAGGTTATCTGTCAGGGCTTCACCGGCGCCCAGGGCACATTCCATTCCGAGCAGGCGATCGCCTACGGAACCAACATGGTCGGCGGGGTGACGCCGGGCAAGGGCGGTACGCCGCACTTGGACCTTCCGGTCTTCGATACCGTCGCCCAGGCGGCCGACGCGACCGGCGCCAACGCCACGGTGATCTATGTGCCGCCGCCCTTTGCCGGCGACGCGATCGTCGAGGCGATCGACGCCGGGATCGAGCTCATCGTCTGCATCACCGAGGGCATCCCGGTGATGGACATGGTGCGGGTCAAGCGCACGTTGCGGGATTCGTCCTCGCGGCTGATCGGGCCGAACTGTCCCGGCATCATCACGCCGGACGAGTGCAAGATCGGCATCATGCCGGGACACATCCACAAACGCGGCAAGATCGGCATCGTCTCGCGCTCGGGCACCTTGACCTACGAGGCGGTGGCGCAGACCACGGCCTCGGGGCTCGGCCAGTCGACCTGCATCGGCATCGGCGGCGATCCGGTCAACGGCACCAATTTCATCGACTGCCTCGACCTCTTCCTCGGCGACGACGAGACCGAGGGCATCGTCATGATCGGCGAGATCGGCGGCTCGGCCGAGGAGGACGCGGCGCAGTTCCTCGATGACTCCAAGGTCAAGAAGCCGGTCTGCGGCTTCATCGCCGGGGTCACGGCCCCGCCGGGCAAGCGCATGGGCCACGCGGGCGCCATCATTTCGGGCGGCAAGGGCACCGCGGCCGACAAGATCGAAGCGATGAACAGCGCCGGGATATTCGTCTCCGACAGTCCGGCCGAGATCGGCGCCACCATGTTGAAGGCGATGGAGGGGTGATGGCGCCTTCCGGCCCGAGAAGCCGGGGAACAGGTTAGTTGCGAAACATGGGGGGCGGTCTCCAACTCGTGGCGATGGGCCGCATCCCGAAACCGGGAGCGGATAGATGAGTTCCTACCAGGAGCAGATTTCCTACCTCAGCGGCGTCAACGAGACCTACGTCGCCGAACTCTACGCGCGGTACCTGCAGGACCCGGGTTCGGTCGACCCGAGCTGGGCCGAGATTTTCGTCGATATGGGCGACGACGCCGCGGTGCTGGTCGACGATATGGAGGGCGCCAGCTGGGCGCCGCGTCAGACCTCGGTGGTCGGCGGCGACGGCGGCCTCCAGACGGTTTCCGACGCCACCGCCGGGGTTCAACCGGCAGCACCCACGCAGCAGATGCAGTACGTCATGGGCGGCGCCGCGTCGTCCGAGCAGATCCGTCAGGCGACCCACGATTCGATCCGCGCCCTGATGATGATCCGCAATTACCGGGTGCGCGGCCACCTGCACGCCGACCTCGATCCGCTCGGCCTGGTCAAGCCGGTGCCGCACTCGGAGCTCGAATACCAGTCCTACGGCTTTACCGACAACGACCTCGACCGGCCGATCTTCGTCAACTACGTGCTCGGCCTCGAATCCGCGAGCCTGCGCGAGATCATCCGGATTCTCGAGCAGACCTATTGCGGCAAGATCGGCGTCGAGTTCATGCACATCCAGGAGCCCGAGGAGAAATCCTGGATTCAGGAGCGTATCGAATCGATCCGCAACCGCACCGAGTTCAGCGATTTCGGCCGCCGCACCATTCTCGAACGGTTGACCCAGGCCGAGGTGTTCGAGACCTACCTCGACCGCAAGTACACCGGCACCAAGCGCTTCGGCCTGGATGGCGGCGAGTCGACGATTCCGATCATCGAGCAGATCCTCAAGCGTGGCGCCCAGCTCGGCATCGACGAAGTGATCCTCGGCATGCCGCACCGCGGCCGCCTCAACATACTCGCCAACATCATGCACAAGCCCTACCGGGCGATCTTCTCCGAGTTCCAGGGCAACACCGCCAACCCAGAAGACGTGCAGGGCTCGGGCGACGTGAAGTACCACCTCGGCACCTCGGCCGATCGCGAGTTCGACGGCCGCAACGTGCATCTCTCGCTGACCGCCAATCCGAGCCATCTCGAGGCGGTCAACACGGTGGTGCTCGGCAAGGCGCGCGCCAAGCAGCGCCAGCGCGGCGACGAGGAACGCGAGAAGGTGATGGGCCTGCTGCTGCACGGCGACGCCGCGTTCTCGGGCCAGGGCATCGTCGCCGAGACGATGGACCTGTCGCAGCTCAAGGGCTACATGACCGGCGGCACCATCCACCTGATCGTCAACAACCAGATCGGATTCACGACGAACCCCAGTTTCTCGCGCTCCTCGCCCTATTGCTCGGACATGGCGAAGATGGTCGGGGCGCCCCTTCTGCACGTCAACGGCGACGACCCGGAGGCCTGCGTCCATGTCGCGCGCATGGCCGTCGAGTACCGCCAGCGCTTCAAGAAGGACGTGGTGATCGACATGTGGTGCTATCGGCGCCACGGCCACAACGAATCGGACGAGCCGGCCTTCACCCAGCCGATCATGTACAAGAAGATCGCCGAGCATGCCTCGACCCGAACGATCTATGCCGCGCGGTTGGAGGCCGAGGGTCTGATCGAAGAGGGCGAGGGCGACCGCATGGTCGAGCGCTTTCGCGCCACGCTCGATGAGGAGTTCGAGGCTGCGGCTGGCTACAAGCCGAACAAGGCCGACTGGCTGGACGGCCGCTGGGCTGGCTTGACGCTGGCGACGGGCGACGCGCGGCGCGGCGATACCTCGGTCGACAACGGGCTGCTGCAGGAGGTCGGCTATGCGATCTCGGAGGTGCCGCAGAACTTCAACGTCAACTCGAAGATCGTCCGCCAGCTCAACGCCAAGCGCAAGATGATCGAAACCGGCGAGGGCATCGACTGGGGGACGGCGGAGGCGCTGGCGCTCGGCACGTTGCTCTGCGAGTCCACGCCGGTCCGGCTCTCGGGCGAGGACTCGCAACGCGGCACCTTCAGCCATCGCCACGCGGTGCTGATCGACCAGGAAACCGAGGGGCGGTACATCCCGCTCTCCAACCTGCGTTTCGGCCAGGCGCCGTTCGAGGTCATCGACAGCCCCTTGTCGGAGTTCGGCGTGCTCGGCTACGAGTACGGCTACTCGCTCGCCGAGCCGCACGCGTTGGTGATCTGGGAGGGGCAGTTCGGCGATTTCGTCAACGGCGCCCAGATCATCATCGATCAGTTCATTTGCTCGGGCGAATCGAAATGGCTGCGCATGTGCGGCCTCGTCATGCTGTTGCCGCACGGCTACGAGGGCCAGGGGCCGGAGCACAGCTCGGCCAAGCTCGAGCGCTTCCTGCAGCTCTGCGCCGAGGACAACATGCAGGTCGTGAACCTGACGACCCCGGCGAACTACTTCCATGCGCTGAGGCGCCAGATCAGGCGCGAGTTCCGCAAGCCGCTGATCGTCATGGCGCCGAAGTCGCTCTTGCGGCACAAGCGCTGCGTCTCGCCAATGTCCGACTTTGGGCCCGAGACGACCTTCCACCGTATCCTCTGGGACCACTCCCATTGGACCGGCGGCCTGGCGAAGGACGACAAGATCCGCCGTGTCGTGTTGTGCAGTGGCAAGGTCTATTTCGACCTGCTCGAAGAACGCGACAAGCGCGGCCTCAAGGATATTTTCCTGATGCGGGTCGAACAGATCTACCCGTTCCCGCGCGCGGCGCTGACCACCGATTTGGCGCGCTTTCCCAACGCCGACTTCGTGTGGTGCCAGGAAGAGCCGAAGAACATGGGGGCGTGGACCTTCATCAACCCGTTTATCGACGAGGTGCTGGAGGAGATCGGCGCCAAGGCCGGCCGCACCAGCTATGCCGGCCGGCCCGCCGCGGCCTCGCCGGCGACCGGCAGCATGCGCCGCCACCTGCAGGAGCAGGCGCAACTCGTCGACGACGCGCTGGCCCTGCCGCCGGCCCGCAAGGCGCCGGTGAAGAAGGCGGCCTGATTCCAAGCGGAGGAGAGGCGCTAACC
>JASLSL010000309.1 GCA_030743445.1 Alphaproteobacteria bacterium | reverse complement strand
GACCGACCGGGCCGGCCCGGTGGTCAAGGTGGGTATGCGCGGGGTCCAGATGATCGGGGTTCCGGCTCGAAACGCGCCGGTCGACGCCGAGGCCATCGTCGTTGCGCTGAAATCGCGGACGATCCCGGCAGAGGACGCGGTGGCGCAATCGCTCGACGCGCTCGACTGGCTCAAGGGCGCCGGCTGCCGGCAGTTCTTCTTCAAGTACTGCTCGACCTTCGATTCGACCGAGGAGGGCAATATCGGCCCGGTCGCCGAGGCCCTGCTCGACGCCCTCGGCGCCGACTTCACCATCGCTTGCCCGGCTTTTCCCGCCAACCAACGCACCGTCTTCAAGGGCCATCTCTTCGTCGGCGACGTGCTTTTGAACGAGAGCGGCATGCAGGACCATCCGCTGACCCCGATGACCGACGCCAATCTGGTGCGGGTGCTGCAGCGCCAATGCGGGTCCAAGGTCGGGCTGTTGCCGGCCGAGGTCGTCGCGGAAGGTGCCGATGCGGTCGGCGAGCACTACAACGAACTGCACGGCGACGGGGTACGGATGGCGATCGCCGACGCGGTCGACGAGGACGACCTGCGCGCGCTCGGCGCGGCTTGCGCCCGGTTGGAGCTGGTCACCGGCGGCTCGGGCGTGGCGATCGGCCTGCCGGCGAACTTCCGGGCCGATGGCCTGCTGGGTCCGCCCGAGGAGGCCGCCGCCCTGCCGCGGGTCGAGGGATTTGCGGCCGTGGTCTCGGGCAGTTGCTCGCGCGCGACCCGGGAACAGGTCCAGCGGATGGGTGCGAAGCATCCGGCTTTCAAAATTGACCCTTTGCGCCTTGCAGAAGGCGAGGATCTGGTCGCCGAGGCGCTGGCGTGGGCCGAACCGAAGCTCGGGCGTGGGCCGGTTCTGGTCTATACGACCGCCGATCCCGACGCGGTCGCGGCGGCGCAGGCCGAGCTCGGCCGCGACGAGGCCGGCGCGATGCTGGAGGACGCCCTCGCCGGGGTCGCCGAGGGATTGGTCGCGGCGGGGGTCCGGCGGCTGATCGTCGCCGGCGGTGAGACCTCGGGTGCGGTGGTCGGCCGGCTCGGCGTTACGGGCCTCCGCATCGGGCCCGAGATCGACCCCGGCGTGCCGTGGACCGTCGGGCTCGGCGATCCGCCATTGGCGCTCGCGCTCAAATCAGGCAATTTCGGCGGACCCGACTTCTTCACCGAGGCGTTCGAGAGGCTGCCATGAGAGAACGATCGACAAATTCGACGGGCCTCTCCTTCGTCAGGCTCAGGATGAGGGCTGGTTTCGCATGATAGTGGAGAGATAGCACCATGAGCGATGGCAAGCTGCGCGAGGCGATCTGCGCCTACGGCAAGTCGATTTTCGATCGCGGACTGACGGGCGGCAGCTCGGGCAACATCAGCGCCCGGGTCGAGGACGGGTGGCTGATGACCCCGACCGAGGTCTCGCTCGGCACGCTCGATCCGGCGGGCTTGTCCAAGCTCGACGACGGCGGCAACCACGTCGATGGCGACGCGCCGACCAAGGAGACGTTTTTGCACCTCGCGATGTACCAGGAACGCGAGACCGCCGGCGCCGTCGTCCACCTGCACTCGACCCATTCGGTCGCGGTCTCGTGCCTGCGCGATATCGACCCTGCCGACGTCATACCGCCCCTGACCGCCTACTACGTGATGAAGATCGGAACCCTGCCGCTGATCCCCTATTACCGGCCCGGCGACCCGGGGTTGGGCGACGCGATCGGCGGGCTCGCCGGCAAGCATTCGGCGGTGCTGCTGGCCAATCACGGGCCGGTGGTATCGGCCAGGACGCTCGAGGCCGCGGTCTACGCGACCGAGGAGCTGGAGGAGACCGCAAAGCTCTACCTCCTGCTGCACGGCCGCGACCCGCGTTGCCTGACGCCGGAGCAGATCGCCGAGCTCGAACGTATTTTCCCGAGGGACTGACCGCCATGCCGAGATTTGCCGCCAACCTCTCCATGATGTTCACCGAGGTGCCGTTCCCCGAGCGCTTCCGAGCCGCCGCCGAGGCCGGGTTCGAGGCGGTCGAGTTCCTGTTTCCCTACGAGTGGCCGGCGGCCGACGTGGCCAAGTGGCGCGCGGCGGCGGGAGTCGAGCAGGTCCTGATCAACATGCCGCCCGGCGACTGGGAGGCCGGCGAGCGCGGCCTCGCCGCCCTGCCGGGCCGCGAGGACGAGTTCAAGGGCCACGTGGCCCAGGCGCTGGAGTACGCCGAGGCGCTCGGTTGTCCCCGGGTCCATTGCATGGCCGGCGTGCCGCCCCAAGGCACAGACCGGGACGCCTGCTATCGGACCTTCCATGACAATCTGCGCTACGCCTGCGACGAGGCGGTCAAGCTCGGCGTCGATATCCTGATCGAGCCGCTCAACTTCCACGACGCGCCGGGGTATTTCGTGGTCCGCCAGGGCTTCGCCCACAAGGTCGTCGCGGAAGTGGGGGCCGAGAACCTGGCGGTCCAGATGGACCTCTATCACTGCCAGATCGTCGAGGGGAACCTGGCGATGGCGCTGCAGAAGTACATCGCCAGCGTCGGTCACTTCCAGGTTTCCAGCGTGCCCGATCGGCACGAGCCAGACGAGGGCGAGATCAACTACGCGTATCTGTTCGACCTGATCGACGAGCTCGGCTACCAGGGCTGGGTCGGCTGCGAATACCACCCACGCGCCGGCACCGTGGAGGGCCTCGGCTGGCTCAAGCCCTACGGCATCGGGTAAGGCGACGACCCCACGCCGGCCTTCGCGGGAATATGGAGCGATGCCGGCCGGCAAATTCATCGCTTGACCGCCCAGCACAATAAGTGTATATACATATTTAATCGATAACCAAATAGCCGGGAACCAGAGATGGCACACAAGGCGACGTCCAAATCAGCACCTCGGTTGAAGCCCGAAGACGGCAGGAACTGCACCGGGCTCAATTTGCGCAAGGCGACACGGGCGGTAACGCAATACTACGACGCGGCGCTGCAGCCGAGCGGCCTCAAATCGACCCAGTTCAGCCTGCTGTCCGTGGTCGAGACCCAAGGCCCGATCGTCATGGGCGGCCTGGCGGAGGTATTGGTCATGGACCGGACGACGTTGACCCGCAACCTCAAGCCGCTCGAAGCCCAGGGGTTGATCCGGATCGAGCCGGGCAAGGACCGGCGCGCGCGGATCGTCAGTTTGACCGCCAAAGGGCGGAAGGTCGTGATGACGGCGCGGCCGCTCTGGCGCCAAGCCCAGACCGAAATCGTCGGCCGCCTCGGCGAGACGCGTTGGCGCGGATTGCTGCACGACCTCCGGGCCACCATCGCGGCGGTTCCCGAAGTCTGATATTTTTTGAACTGAAAGGTGCATATACATGTATCAAGGCAGCAAAGCTCCGATGGCCGGCTACCAGAACGGGACGATACCGATGACCCAGGCCGCCGACCATGACATTTCATCGGCTGTCGAACGCGAGCACATGCCGCGATTTGCCGTTCTGCGGTCGATCGCAGCGGCGGTCGGCGCAGCGCTCAGACGAACCACGGTCGAAAGACCGCGGCAACGGCGGCGACGGAAGCAACGCTATGCCGAGCTCGCCGGGTTCGACGACAGGATGCTGAAGGATATCGGCCTCGCCAGAGGCGACCTTCGCTACGTCGCGGTTCGCGGGATCGACCCGCGTCCGCGCCGGACGGCCGATTTTCGGTCGAAATACGTGTAACTACATCTGAAAGGAGAGAAGATCATGACAACCAACAGCAAACGAATCCGCGTCGGCCTGGCGGCGCTCGCCATGGCCGCCACCCTTGCCGCCACGGCGGATGCGGCCGACCAGCAGATGGCCCGCAATCCGGCGGCGGCCTTCGTACCGCCGGCGGGATTCACCCTGCCGCCGCTGCATCCCGCCGGCGTCGACTTGGCGACGAAGCGCCTGGGGGAAGGGGTCTACGCCCTGCTCACGAGCCGACCGCCGGTCGACAATTCCGGATTCATCGTCGGCGAGAAGGGAGTCCTGGTGATCGACGCGCACTTCAACGCTCGGATGGCGCGGAAGATTCTAGCCGCGGTCCGCGCGGTGACCGACAAGCCGATTCTCTACCTCGTGAATACCAACTATCACGGCGACCATACGTTCGGCAATTACGCCTTCCCGGCCGAGACGACGATCGTCGCACACCGCAAGACCGCCCATATCATGCGCGGTTTCGAAGCGGAAAAGAAGTTCCTGCTCGGAACGGTGAAAAACGATCGAACCGTCTACGGCGACGCCGTGCTGCGGCTGCCGGACCTGACCTTCGAGGATCGCCTGACGATCGACCTCGGCGGGCGGGTGGTCGAAATCCATCACTTCGGCCACGGCAACACCGCCGGCGACACGGTCGTCTACGAGCCGACGACGCGGACCGCCTGGACCGGCAATCTGGTCCTCGGCGCCGGAACGATCCCCTGGGCGATCGATGGCGACATGCCGGCCTATCTGGAGACGATCGGGCGGTTTGCCGCTCGGCTCGACGTCGCGACGATCATCCCGGGGCACACCCTGCCGGCCTCGCGCGCGATCCTCGGCAAGTATCAGCGCTATATCCGCGAACTTCTCGCGGCGGTGCGGGGCGCCGTTGGTTCGGGACGGTCCCTCGACCAGACGCTGGCCGCTCTAACGTTGGACGAGTCTTACCTACCGGCGGCGGACTCGCGGCTGGCCGCAGTACGTCCCCTCATGCAGGGCATCCACCGTTGGAACGTCAAGATGACGTATCTCGAACGAAAGGGACGTTGAGCCCGTCCAACGGCAAATTCATCGATCCGGGCGGCGGGCGCATCGCCGCCCGGTCCTCCTTGGGAGATGATATGAACAAGTCAATGGGATTGGCCGGCTGGGCGGCGTTGTTGCTGACCGCGGCCATGTTCGGAAGCTCTTTCGTGTTGACCAAGCTGGCGATCGAGTCGATTTCGCCGTTGACCGTGGCCGCGGGTCGGGTCGCCCTCGCCGCACCGCT
>JASLSL010000308.1 GCA_030743445.1 Alphaproteobacteria bacterium | reverse complement strand
GGCGATGTTCCGGCGGGGCCGGTCGGCTTCGTCACCCAGTCGGGCGCCTTCGGCACCGCGATCTCGGCCCTGGCGCGCAATCGCGACACCGGCTTCGGCTATTTCGTAAACACCGGGAACGAATGCGACGTCGGCTTCGCCGAGGTCATGAGCCAAGTCCTGACCGACGAGCGCATCAGGGTCGGCGCCGGCTATATCGAGGGGCTCACCGACGGCGCGGGACTGGTCGCGGCGGCGGAAGCGGCGCTCGATCTCGCCAAGCCCATCGTGGTCACCAAGGTCGGGCGGTCGGCCGCCGGGGCGCGGGCGGCGGCCTCGCACACCGGCTCGCTCGCCGGCGAGGATGCGGTGTTCGACGGGGTCGCGCGGCAGTACGGCATGGTCCGGGCGCGTAACGAGGAGCACATGCTCGACATGGTCGAGGCTTTCGCCAACACCAAGCTCCCCCAAGGGCCGGGGGTCGGGATCATCACCCAGTCGGGTGGTGCCGGGGTGCTGATGGCCGACCGGGCGGAGGAGCTGGGGTTGAGTGTGCCGGAGCTGGCCGAGGAGACCGTCTTGCGGCTCAAGGGCGTCCTTCCCGCCTTCGGCGCTGCCGGCAATCCGGTCGACCTGACGGCGCAGTTCATTGTCGAGCCAGCGATCCTGCGAGACAGCGTCAAGGCGGTGCTCGACGATCCGGCGGTCGATATCGCGGTAATCTGGTTTCAACTGATGGACCAGTTCGTCCCCGAACTGGTCGAAATCTTCCGCGAGCTCAAGGCCGAGCTGGAAAAGCCGTTCATCGCCGTCTGGGTCGCCGGACCTGACGACGGTATTGCCGCCCTGCACGAGCTCGAGATCGCGGTGCTGCGCGGCGCCGAGCCGGCGATCGATGCGGTCGCCGGGCTGGTCCGGTACGCGGATGCGCTCGCGGAGTGGGCCGAGACCAAGGAGGCGCGGGCCGCGATCGAGCTGCCCGACCTCTCAGGCGATCTGCCAAGCGGTATCGTTCCGAGCATGGCCGCGCGCGACGCGCTTGCAGCCGCCGGCGTGCCGTTGGTCGGGGCCGAGCTCGCCGCCGCGGTGGAAGAGGCGCTCGAGGCGGCGGAGGAGTTCGGCTATCCGCTGGCGATGAAGATCGAATCCTCCGACCTGCCGCATAAGACCGAGGCCGGCGGCGTGTGGCTCGGGGTCAAGGACGCGGCCGACGTCCGCGCCGCGTTCGACGGCATCGTGGCGAACGCCAAACGCCACGCCCCCGACGCGAAAATCGATGGCATCGTGATGCAGGAAATGGCCTCGGGCGCGGTCGAGCTCGTCGTCGGCCTGAAGCGTGACCCGGTATTCGGGCCGGTGGTGATGGCCGGCTTGGGCGGCGTCTTCGTCGAGGTGCTGCGCGACGTCGCGTTCCGCAAATGCCCGGTCACCGAGGCAGAAGCGCTGGCGATGCTGGACGAGCTCGAGGGTGCCGCGATGCTCGACGGCGTGCGCGGGGCTGCGCCGGTCGACCGTCAAGCGGTCGCCGAGTTGATCGCCGCCACGTCGCACTTGGGTGCGGCCATGGGCGACCGGCTCGCCGAGCTCGACCTCAACCCGGTCCTCGCCGGCCCCGACGGCGCCATGGCGGTGGATTGGCTGATGGTGGTGGAGGAGGGCGATTAATTCGGGGACACAATAAGAGTGCTGTGTTACCGACCGCAGTAGCCGTCACCATCGTGTCCCCGAATTAATCGTCACCCCCGCGCAGGCGGGGGTGGGAATGACATGAAGGGGAAAGGCAAAGAGTAACCGTCATTCCGGACGGCCGCAGGCCGATCCGGAATCCATGCCTGAGAGCACCAGACAGAAATAACCTGCGATTGAGTAACGCTCAGGCCTGGATTCCCGCGTTCGCGGGAATGACGGGGAGGGGCCGGTGCGAGCGCCTAACCCTTCTTCTTCGCCGCGCGTTCGCGCTCGAGCTTGGCCGCCGCTTCGTCGATCTTGCCCGACGCCATCATCAGCGAGTTGAGCTGCCGCGCGGTGATCAGCGCCTCCTCGAACGAGGCGCGGGCGACGGCGCGGTGGGTCTCCTTGGTGAGCTTGACCGCGAGCGGGTCGAGGGCGGTCAGTTTACTGACTATTTCTTTCTCGAATTTTTCCAGCTCCTTGGCGTCCTTGGCGAGGCGGTTGATCAGCCCCATCTCGTGCAGCCGGGCCGCCTCGAACACGTCGGCCGACAGCAGCAGCTCCAGCGACCGTCGCGGGCCGACCAGATGCGACAGCACCGCGGTGTTAACGGCGGCCGGGAAGCCGCCGCGCATCTCCAACGCGCCGAACTTGGCGTCCTCGGTCGCGAGCACGAAGTCGCAGGCCATCGCGAGCGTGAACCCGCCGGCGACCGCATAGCCGCGCACCACCGAGACCGAGGGTACCGCGAGGCGCTTCAGCCCGCCGATCACGTCGGTCCAGAGCTCGTCATAGGCCATGATCTCCGCCAAGGGGGTATCCTTGGAGGCGTCGCCCAAGTCGCGGCCGGAGCAGAAATGCTCGCCCTCGGCGGTCACGACCAGACAGCGGCAATCCGGGTCGGCGGCGACGTCGGCGACACCCTGCGCCAGGCCTCGGATGATCTCCTCGTTTAGCGCGTTGCGCCGCTCCGGCCGGTCGAGCACCAGCCGGACAACGCCGTGTTCGCCTTCGATCCGGACCGTCATCTATACCTCCCCTTAGGCCTCCGCCTGCTTTATCATCTCGCGGGCGATGATCATCTTGTGGATTTCCGACGTGCCCTCGAAGATGCGGAACAGGCGCACGTCGCGATAGAACCGCTCGACGTCGAACGCCGCCATGTAGCCGGCCCCGCCGTGGATCTGCACCGCCCGGTCGGCGACCCGGCAGACCATCTCCGAGGCGAAGTACTTGCTCGACGACATGTCGGCCAAGGGCCGCTCGCCGGCGTCGAGCTTGCGCGCGGTCTCCAATGTCATCGAGCGCGCCGCCAGCGTCTCCGCGTGGCTGTCCGCCAGCATGTGCTGGATCGCCTGGAATTCCGCGATCGCCTGGCCGAACTGCTTGCGCTCCATCGCGTAGGCGAGCGACATCTCGATCAGCCGTGTCGCCTGGCTGACGCAGGTCGAGGCGACGTGCATACGTGCCGAGTTGATCCCCGCCATCGCGTTCTTGAAGCCCTGGCCGACCTCACCGCCCAAGAGCGTCGAGCCGTCGACCCGGCAATCGTCGAAGAAGATTTGCGAGGTCGGCGAGCCATGATTGCCGAGCTTGCGGTCCGGTGGCGCCACTTCGATGCCAGGTGTCGAGGCCGGCACGATGAAGGCCGAGATGCCCTTGGCGTCGTCGGTCTCGGGGTCGGTGCGCGCCATGACGATGAAGACGTCGGCATCGATCGCGTTGGTTATGAAGCACTTCTGGCCGCTGATGACGTAGCCGTTGCCGTCGGGCACGGCCTTGGTCTTGAGAGCACCGGCATCCGAGCCCGCCTCGGGCTCGGTCAGCGCGAACGACGCGGTCGCCTCGCCCGAGGCCATCCGGAGCAGCCACTCCCGCTTCTGGTCGTCGGTGCCGTTGTAGAGAATCGCCTGGCTCGAGAGCCCGAGGGTGGTCGAGAACCGGGCGCGGTAGACGCACGACGCGCGGGTGAACTCCATGGTCGCCAGACACTGCTGCTCGATCGAGAGGCCGAGCCCGCCGTAGTCCTCGGGGATCGTCATGCCGAACAGGCCGAGGCGGCGCATCTCATCGACAATCTCCTCCGGCACCGCTTCCTCGTCTTCCACTCGGCGCTCGGCCGGGATCAGTTTCTCGTCGGTGAACCGCCGGATCGACTCGAGATATTCCGCGAAATCCTGGTCGCTGACCGTCTGGCCCATGGCGCTGCCCCTGATCGTTCGCTGCGGCGTATCGTCGCCCGCGACCGACCTTGCGCGCCCACCTCTGCTCCGTCAAGATTGCGCCCCCTCAGGGGCTTGGGATCACAGGGAGCACAGGTTTCGATGGCGGTCGATCTCGACAGCAAGGATTTCATTCTGGGCGTCACCGGTGCGGGCGCCATGGGGCGCGGCATAGTCCAGGTCGCGGCGGCGGGCGGGCTCGCGGTCCGGCTCTACGACGTCAACTCGGACCAAACCAAGGACGCGCTGCAGTTCATCGAGCGCATGCTCGGCCGCACCGCCGAGAAGGGCCAGATGAGCGCGGACGACGCGGCCGCCGCGGTCGGCCGGGTCGCCGGGATCGAGGAGGCGAAGGATTTCGCGCCCTGCGGCATCGTCATCGAGGCCGCGACCGAGAACCCGGAGATCAAGCGCAAGATCTACGCCGAGCTCGAGGCCATCGTGGCCGAGGACGCGATCATCGCGACCAACACCTCGTCCTTGTCGGTGACGACGCTGGCAAGCGGGCTGGACCATCCCGAGCGCTTCGTCGGCATGCACTTCTTCAACCCGGTGCCGCTGATGCGTCTCGTCGAGGTGATCGACGGCGTGCTGACCCCTCCGGAGATCGGCGACACGCTGATGGAGCTCGGCCGGCGGATGACCCGCGAGCCGGTCCGGGTCAAGGACGCGCCGGGTTTCCTCGTCAACCAGGTCGGGCGCGGCTACAACATCGAAGCGGCGCACATGTACGGCGAGTGCATCGCCGGCACCGTCGACCTCGACCGGATCTTGCAGGACGCCGCCGGCTTCCGCATGGGGCCGTTCACGCTGTTGGACCTGACCGCGCTCGACGTGACCCACCCGGCGACCGAGTTGATCTACGAGCAGTTCTATCACGAGCCGCGCTACCGGCCCTCGCCGATCCTGCGCGCGCGGATGGAGGCCGGGATGCTCGGCCGCAAGGTCGGCCGCGGCTTCTATGAATACCCGGACGGCAAGCAGGCGATGCCCGAAGAGAAGGCGCCGCCGCCCGCCCCGGACGGCCGCAAGGTCTGGATCAGCCCGGCCGAGGACGAGGGCCATGTGGCGCTGCTGGAGGTGGTCGAGAAGATCGGCGCGTCCTTGGACCGAGCCAAGAAGCCCGGCAAGGACTCGATCATCCTGGTGACTCCGATCGGCGACGACGTCACCACCGCGGCGGTCAAACAGGAGCTCGATCCGACCCGCACCCTCGGCGTCGACACGGTGATGGGGCTGGAGTCGAGGCGCACGCTCGCCACCAACCCGGCGACCACCAGAGAAGCGCGCGACGCGGCCCACGGCATGCTCGCCGGCGACGGGGTGCCGGTCACGGTGATCCGCGACGGCCCCGGATTCGTCTGTCAGCGCATCATCTCGACGATCTGCAACATCGGCTGCCAGATCGCGCAATACGGCATCGCCGCGCCCGAAGATATCGACAAGGCGGTGGTGCTGGGGTTGAATTACCCGAGTGGGCCGCTGACCTTCGGCGATACGGTCGGCCCAAAGAAGATTTTGAGGATCCTGGAAGCGATGTACCGGATCTACGGAGACCCGCGTTACCGGCCCTGCCCGTGGCTCAGACGGCGGGCCGAGCTGGGTCTCTCACTGTTCACAGAAGAAGTTTAGGGGAACGATGCCATGTTGGATGCATATCTCTACGACGGAAAACGCACGCCCTTCGGCCGCTACGGCGGCGGGCTGTCGCCGGTTCGCCCCGACGACCTGCTGGGCCACGTGATCGGCAACGTGGTCGAAGGCAGCTCCTTCAAGGCCGAGGATATCGACGACGTGATCGTCGGCTGCGCCAACCAGGGCGGCGAGGACAGCCGTTGCGTCGCGCGCCACGCGTTGCTGCTCGGCGGCATTCCCGAGACGGTGCCGGGCCAGGTGCTGCAGCGCAATTGCGCGAGCGGCCTGAGTGCCGTCGTCTCGGCGGCGCACGCGATCAGCGTCGGCGAGGGCGACCTGTTCCTCGCCGGCGGGGTCGAGAGCATGAGCCGCGCGCCCATCGTCATGGGCAAGGCGGATAGCGCGTTCTCGCGCAACATCGAGATTTACGATTCGACGATCGGCTCGCGCTTCCCGAACCCGAAGATCAAGGAGGAGTACGGCGACTACCCGATGCCCGAGACCTCGGACAATCTGGCCCAGGACTACCAGATCACCCGCGAGGAGGCCGACACCTTCGCGCTCGGCTCGCAGACCAAGTACCAGGCCGCGAAAGAAGACGGCTTCTTCGACGGCGAGATCATCCCGGTGACCGTGCCCGGCGGGCGCAAGCAGCCCGACGTCGAGGTCGCCGAGGACGAGCATCCGCGTGCCGGCTCGACGATGGAGGCGCTCGCCAAGCTGCGCCCGATATTTCCCGAGGGCGTGACGACCGCGGGCAACGCGTCGGGCGTCAACGACGGTGCCGTGGCGTTGCTGATCGGCAGCCTGGAGGCGGGCGAGAAGGCGGGCATGTCGCCGAAGGTGCGGATTCTGTCCTCGGCCTCGGCCGGCGTGCCGCCCCGGATCATGGGCATCGGCCCGGTGCCGGCCTCGCAAAAGGCGTTGGAGCGCGCCGGCCTCACCATCGACGACATGGACGTCATCGACATCAACGAGGCGTTCGCGGCGCAGGTGCTGTCTTGCCTCAAGGGGCTGGGCATCGACGAGGGCGACAGCCGGGTCAACATGAACGGTGGCGCCATCGCGATCGGCCATCCCTTGGGCGCCTCGGGCCCGCGCATCTTCCTGACCGCGGCGCGGCAGTTGGAGCGCATCGGCGGCAAATACGCCCTCGCGACCCTCTGCGTCGGCGTCGGCCAGGGCACCGCGGTGGTGTTGGAGCGGATGGAGTAGCGGACGACTTAGATTAATCGTCTACCCCCTCACCCGGCCGCTTTGCGGCCACCCTCACCCGCGAGGGGAGAGGGTTGTCGGTGCGAGATTCGGCCTAAAGCCCCTCTCCCCTGGTGGGAGAGGGAGGGACCCGCGTAGCGGGAGGGTGAGGGGGAAACCGCCGCGAACTGCATGATTGGATCGTGAGGTATGCCCGCGAAAGGTTCTCAATTCGTCTGGGACGATCCGTTTCTCTTGGAGGACCGGCTCGGCGAGGACGAGCGGCTGATCCGGGATACGGCGCGCGATTTCGCCGGGGACCGGCTGATGCCGCTGATCCTCGAGTGGAACCGCAACGAGTATTTCGATCCGGAGCTGTTCCGCGAATTCGGCGAGCTCGGCTTCCTGGGTGCCACGATCGAGGGCTACGGCTGCGCCGGCATCGGCTTCGTCGCCTACGGCCTGATCGCGCGCGAGCTGGAGCGCGTCGACACCGCGTTCCGCTCCGCCGTGGGCGTGCAGTCGGGCCTCGCGATGGCGCCGATCCACGACTACGGCTCCGAGGAGCAGCGCGAGCGCTTCCTTCCCCCCATGGCGCGCGGCGAGGCGATCGGCTGCTTCGGCCTGACCGAGCCCGACCACGGCTCCGACGCCGGGGCCATGAAGGCGCGGGCCAAGGCGGTCGACGGCGGCTTCCGCCTCAAGGGCACCAAGCAGTGGATCACCAACTCGCCGATCGCCGACATATTCGTCGTCTGGGCCAAGGACGAGGGCGGGGTGGTGCGCGGCTTTATTTTAGAGAAAGGCATGGAGGGGCTCGACAACCCCAAGATCGAGGGCAAGTTCTCGGTCCGCGCATCGCCCACCGGCTTCATCGCGATGGACGACGTCTTCGTGCCCGAGGAGAACGTGCTGGCGGGTGCCCAGGGCCTCGGCGCGCCCTTGAGCTGCCTGACCAACGCGCGCTTCGGCATCTGCTGGGGAGCGATGGGGGCGGCCGAGTTCTGCTGGCACGCGGCGCGCAACTACACGGTGGAGCGCGAGCAGTTCGGCCGGCCGCTCGCCGCCAACCAGTTGATCCAGAAGAAGTTGGCCGACATGCAGACCGAGATATCGCTCGGGCTCGAGTCCTGCCTGCGCATCAGCCGAATGCGCGAGGAAGGCAAGGCGACACCCGAGGCGATCTCGCTGGTCAAGCGCAACGCGACCGGCAAGGCGCTCGATATTGCGCGCACCGCGCGCGACATGCACGGCGGCAACGGCATCGTCGACGAGTCCCACGTGATCCGCCACATGTTGAACATGGAGACGATCAACACGCTGGAGGGCACCCACGACATCCACGCCCTGATACTCGGCCGCGCCCAGACCGGGATACAAGCGTTTACGTCCTAATTGTTTGTCATTCCCGCGAAAGCGGGAATCCACGCCTGAGCATTGCCAACAAACGCGTTAGCGGGAGAGCCACGAGTCCCAGGCATGGATTCCGGATCGGCCTTTCAGGCCGTCCGGAATGACGGTATTGGTTAGTGAATTGACCGTTTGACCTAGGCAAGTTCGATTTATTCGAAGTAGGGGAACATCATGGGTGACTTGTTGCAGGGACACATCGCGGCGGTGACCGGTGGCGGCTCGGGCATCGGGCGGGCGATCGCCAAGGGCTTCGCGGCGGAGGGTGGCGCGATCGCGGTGCTGGAGTTGAACATGGACGGCGCGGCCGAGACGGTGGCCGATATCGAGGCGGCGGGCGGCACCGCCCAGGCCTTCGCGTTCGACGTCACCGACCCGGATGCCTGCCATGCGGTCGCGGGCGCGGTCGAGGCGGCGCTCGGCGAGGTCTCGGTGCTGGTCAACAGCGCCGGGATCGCGCGGCGCAATCACGTCACCAGCGACCAGATCGCCGAAGACTGGAAGGCGGTGATCGACGTCAACCTCAACGGCGTGTTCAATGCGACCCACGGGTTCCTGGAACAACTGCGCCGGACCAAGGGGCGGATCGTCAACCTCGGCTCGATCCAGTCCTTCGTCCACACCTTCAACTCGGTTGCCTATACCGCCTCGAAGGGCGGGGTGTTGAACCTGACCCGGTCGCTTGCGGCCGAACTCGGCCCCGACGGGGTCCGGGTCAACGCCATCGGCCCGGGGCTGATCGAAACGCCGCTGAACGAGGAGGCGCGCCGCACCAAGCCCGAGATGGTGCCAACCTTCCTGCGCCACACGCCCTTGGGACGGTCGGGCCAACCGCAAGACATCGTCGGCCCGGCGCTGTTCCTCGCCTCCGACATGTCGGCCTACGTCACCGGCACGATCCTGATGGTCGACGGCGGGTACCTGACGATCTAGCGCGATGAAGTTCATCCACTTCACCGATACCCATCTGGTCCGACCGGGACGCACGCTCTACGGGCTCGACCTGCAGGGCCAGCTCGATGCCTGCATCGCCAGCATCAACGAGTTGCACGGCGATGCGGAGTTCTGCCTCGTCACCGGCGACCTGACCCATTACGGCGAGCCCGGCGCCTACGGGCTTCTGAAGGAGAGTTTGGCGCGGCTGGCGATCCCCTACTACCTGATCGTGGGCAACCACGACGAGCGCGAGGCGTTCCGCGCGGCGTTCCCCGATGTCCCGGTCGACGTCAACGGCTATGTCCAATACGTGGTCGAAAGCCCGGCCGGCCGCTTCGTCATGCTCGACACCAATATCCCGGGGACCCACGAGGGCGAGCTCGGGCCGGCGCGTCTCGCCTGGGTCCGCGCCCGGCTCGAAGAGGCGGGGGACGAGCCGGCGTTCCTGGTTTTGCACCACGCGCCGATGGCGACCCGCATCGAGGCGGTCGACCGCCTCGGGTTGATCGACGCCGAGGCGCTGTGGGAGGTGGTCCGGGACTTCGCCAACATCCGCCACATCTTCTTCGGCCACATCCACCGGCAGGTGCACGGCTCGTGGCGCGGTATCCCGTTCTCGACGCTCAGGGCGACGAGCTGGCAGTTGCAGTTGACCTTCGAGGCCGACGAGCTCGGCGGGGTCTACGACGACCCGTCCTACGCGGTCGTCTTCGTCGACGACGACGCGGTGGTGATCCACGACTACGGCTACATGTCGGAAGACGATATCTTCGAGTACGTGCGCCTCGAGCCCGAGGATTTACCGAAGCTGGAGAGCTAGCCCCGATTGTACTTGCGCAGGAAGGCTTCCTGGTTGCGCCGATATGAGGCGAAGCGCACCCAATCGATCACCGCCGCCCAGAAATTCCAGAAGCAGACGATAAAGGCCAGCATCATGGCGAGCGCCACCAAGCCCCAACCGACCGCGACAGGTTGGCCCTGCATCGCGAAGACGAACACCAGGACGGCGGTTGCCAAGGCCAGGATATAGGCGCCGCTGCGCCGTTTCGCGCTGCGCAGGTTCACCCCGATGAAGTGCTGTTCCTTCTGGCTGAAGATCAGGCGCAGCGGCTCGTCGACGATGCGGCGGGTGTCGTTCGGTTTATCGGAGGCGGCCATGTCTCATCCTACCACATCGTCAGGAAACAGAACGTTAGTCCCGTTTCCCCCTCACCCCAAACCCCTCTCCCGCCAGGGGAGAGGGGCTATATGGCGAGCTCGGTACGAATAACCCTCTCCCCTCGCGGGAGAGGGTGGCGGCGAAGCCGCCGGGTGAGGGGGTGGCGCGAGGGGTCTGACGTGCCGGCCTCAGTGCTTGGCCAGGAACTCGGTCAGGGCGGCGTTGAAGATTTCGCGCTGCTCGATGTTCGGCAGGTGGAGCGCCTCCGGGATGACCTGGAACTCGGAGCCTGCGATCCGCTGGTAGATCACCTCGTTGGCCTCGACCGGGGTGCCGGGGTCGTTCTCGCCGACGACGATCTTGGTCGGCGCGTCGATCTCGGAGAGCCGATCGGTATAGTCGAGCTGGCCGATCGCCCGGCAGCAACCGGCGTAGCCGATGACCGAGGTGGTGCGGATCATCTCGCGCACCTTCTCGGCGCGTTCGGGCTCGCGCTCGATGAACCCCTCCGACAGCCAGCGCCCGATGGTGCCCTCGACCAGCGCCGCCATGCCGTCGGCCTTGGCGGTGGCGATGCGCTCGTCCCACGTCGGCGCGGCGTCGGCCGGTATCCGGCTCGAGGTGTCGCACAGCATCAGGGCCTGGAGCTGCGGCGGCTTCCTCAGCGCCAGCGCCTGGCCGATCATCCCGCCGATCGAGAGGCCGCAGAAATGGCTCTTCTCGATACCGAGCGCGTCCCAGAGACCGATCACGTCGTCGGCCAGCAGCTCCAGCGTGTAGGGACCCTCCGGCGCGCTGCTGCTCCCGTGTCCCCGCTTGTCGTAGCGCAGCACCCGGTAACCTGATAGCGCCTCCATCTGGTCGTCCCACATACCGAGGTTGGAGGACAGCGAGTTGCTGAGCGTGACGACCGGTGCTTCCTCCGGCCCGGTCAGATCGTAGTTCAGCTCGACACCGTTGACGGCGATTTGCGGCATGGGTTTCTCCCTGTTGCTTACAGTTCGACGCGGAAGTCTTTCAGCAAATCCGCGTCCGGTTCAACCCCGATGCCGGGTCCGGCCGGCAGGGTCATGATCCCATCCTCGATCGGCGGCAGGCCGCCGGCGAGGACTTCACGCAGCGGGTTCGGGTTGGCGTCGACCTCGAGCAGCCCATGGCCGCCGGCCGCTGCCAGCAGGTGGGCCGACGACATCAGCCCGACGATGCCGGCGAGAAAATGCGGGCAGTATGTCAATCCGGCGGCGACGATCCGCTTCGCCAGCGGCAGGCACCCCGTCACCCCGCCCCACTTGCACATGTCGGGCTGCACCACGTCGAGCACCTTGGCCTCGATCATCGCGTCGAAATCCGCGTCGCCGCGCAGGTTCTCGCCGGCGGCGAGCGGCGCCGGGCTCGCCGCCTTGATCTCGCGCCATTCCGCGAGCGGGCGGTCGGCCGGCAGCGGCTCCTCGATCCAGCCGAGGTCGAACTCGGCGAGGTGCGGCATCTCTTGCACTGCGGTCGCCATATCCCAGCCCTGGTTGACGTCGGTCATGACCCTGAGGTCGCCGACAATCTCGCGCATCCGGGCGAGGTTGCCGGTATCGGTCTCGCGGCCGAAGCCGATCTTAATCTTGAAGGCGCGGTAGCCTTCGGCGAGCTTGGCCTCGACGATGCCCTCGAAATTGCTCGGGTTGAGCCCGCTGGCGTAGGTCGGCACCGCGTCGCGCTCGCCGCCGAGCAAGCGCCAGAGCGGCACCCCGGCGCGGCGTGCCGCGAGGTCCCAGATCGCGTTGTCCAGGCCGGCGATCGCTTGGGCGAAAGGGCCGGGCTCGCCGCCCTGGAGCGCCATGACGTGGGTGCGCCGGGTCATCGCCTCATAGGCCGCGGCGGGCGAGACCCAGGCCTCGTCGGTGACGATCGGCGCCAGGTAATCGCGGACCAGGTGGCAGCGGTTCTCGGCGCCGTGGGCCGGGAAGTTGCCGAACACCTCGCCCCAGCCGGCCACGCCGTCGGCATCCTCGAGGCGGACGAACAACCCGGCGCGTTCTGGGATGGTGCCGAAGGAGGTGACGATCGGCTCGTCGATCGGCGCACGGCAGACCACTGCCTCGACCCGTGCGATCGAGAGTGGACCCGGTTCGGGCGGGCTCACTCTACATTTGCTCCCAGTATTCGGCGGGATCGATGGCGGCGTCGATCACCGTGAGCTTGCGCCGTGCGACCGCCTCATCCAGCGCCGTGGCGA
>JASLSL010000307.1 GCA_030743445.1 Alphaproteobacteria bacterium | reverse complement strand
GAGCCCGACATCAAGCGCTGGCTCGGCAAGCGCGCCCAGGCCGGCCTCGTCGTCCCGAAGGGCTTCCCCAGGAACAACAAGTTCGGTTAGACCCTAAACTCCTCCAGCGCGGCCCAATCGAAGGCGACGCCGTGACCGGGGCGGTCGGGCGCGGTGGCAAGGCCGTCCCGGATTTCCAGCGGGTGGGCGATGAAACGCTCGAGCCCGAAGCCGTGCACCTCAAGGTAGGAACTGTTGGCAACGGCGGCCAGCAGATGCACATGCAGATCGTGCACGCCGTGCGAGGTCACCGGCAGGTCGTGCGCCCGAGCGAGCTCCGCCACCTGCAGCCACACGGTGATGCCGCCGCAGTTGGAGACGCCGGGCTCCGGGAACGACAC
Source organism: Alphaproteobacteria bacterium (assembly GCA_030743445.1). GTDB lineage: Bacteria > Pseudomonadota > Alphaproteobacteria > UBA8366 > UBA8366 > JASLSL01. The sequence continues at coordinate 8,631 of JASLSL010000307.1, read as the reverse complement.
CCCGCCGGCCTCCACCAAATGCTGGAATTCGTGGAGCGTGCGCAGGTTTTCGCCGGCGGCGACCGGCAGCGCCCCCTCTTCGACAACCCGCGCGTGCCCGGCGAAATCGTCGGGGAGGGTCGGCTCCTCGAGCCAGGTGACGTCGTACTCGGCCAAGGCGTGCGACGCGCGAATCGCCTCCTCAACGCTCCAGCCCATATTGGCGTCGACCATGAGTGCCACTTCCGGGCCGAGGAGATCGCGCATCGCGGCGACACGGGCGACATCCTCTTCGAGCTGTGGCCTGCCGACCTTCATCTTGAGGGCGCGGTATCCCGCCGCGAGGTTGTCGCGCGCCTGCAGCAGCAGCTGTTCCTCTGGGAAGTGCAAATCGACGCCGCCGACATAGGCCGGCACGCGGGGTTCCGCGCCGCCCAACAGCCGCCACAGCGGGACCGATTGCCGGCGCGCCATGAGGTCCCAAAGGGCGATGTCGACGGCCGAGATGGCAAGCGAGACGAGGCCGCCGCGCCCGACCCAGTGCAGCGCCCACCACATGCGTTGCCACAGGGTTTCGATGTCGGCGTTGTCCTGGTCCAGCAGTACCGGATTCAGCTCGCGATCGATCAGCGAGCGGACCGCTTCGCCGCCGGCGCCCACCGTATAGGTGTAGCCGACGCCTTCGGTCCCGTCGGCGGCGGCGAGCCTGACCGTCACCAGCTCGAAATGGCTGATGTCTCCATGGGTCGCGTCCGACAGCGTGACCGGGAGCGGGATGCGGTAGTGATCCGCCTCGATTGCCTTCAGCGTCATGAGCATCCGATGGCCCCCAACCTCACCCGTACTTGAAGGGCAGCAGGCGGGCGCTCCAGAACGCCTGGTCCGAGCGTTTCGACCAGCCGATCGCGGTCGCCCGGAATTTGATGTAGCTGTCGTAGATCCGTTTGGCGAGCGGGTCGGCCTCGGTCGATTCCAGCACGACCTCGCCGGCCGCCTGTCCGACCGCCCGCAGCACATCTCTCGGGTAGCGCATCAGCTCGACCCCGTGGGTATCGATCAGCACCTCGAGCGCGGCGGCGTTGCGGGCGGTGTATTCGGCCAGCGTGATGTCGTTCTCCGCCGCCGCGGCGGCCTCGAACATCGCCTTGTCGCCGGGCGGGAGCGAATCCCAGAACGTCGCGTTGAGGCCGAAGCTCAACACCGTGCCGGGCTCGTGGAAGCCCGGGTAGTAATAGAAATCCGCGACCTTGTAGAACCCCATGGCGAGGTCGTTCCACGGGCCGACCCATTCGCTCGCATCCAGCGTGCCGGCCTTGAGCGCCCCGTAGACCTCGCCCCCGGCGATATTCACGACCTTGCCGCCGAGCTTGGCGAGGACGGCGCCGCCGAGGCCCGGGATGCGCATCCTGAGGCCCTTGAAGTCCGCGAGCGATTCGATCTCAGTGCGGAACCAGCCGCCCATCTGGCTGCCGGTGTTGCCGGCCATCAGCGGTTTCACGCCGTTGCGCCGGCCGAGCTCGTTCCACAATTCCTGGCCGCCGCCGTGGTAAATCCAGGCGTTCATCTCGCCGGCGCTCAGCCCGAACGGAATGGCGGCGAAGAAGTTAAAGGCCTTGGTCTTGTTCTGATAGTAGTACTCGGCCGAGTGATAGAGGTCGGCGGTACCGTGCTGCACGGCGTCGAGGCAATCGAGCGGTTGCACCAACTCGCCGCCGGCGAACAGCTTGACTGTGTACCGGCCGCCCGACATGTCGGAAATCCGCCTCGCCAGTCGGCTGGCGGTGGTGCCGAGGCCGGGGAAGTCCCGCGGCCACGAGGTTACCAATTTGAGTTCTTTCGTGTCCCGGGCGATCGCGGGTTTCGACAGGCCCGAGGCGGCCGCGGCGATCGCTCCGGCGGTACCCGTTGCGCACTTCAGAAAATCGCGCCTCCTCATCGCGTCCGCTCCTCGCTCAGGAATTTCGCCAGCTCGGAAGGCGATCGGTTCAGGCGTCGTCCGATCCAGCCCCGATCGCCTCATCATCCAGCACGCACCATCCGTCGGTGCTGAACGCCTCGATCGGGCGGAAGCGGGTCTTGTACTCCATTTTCCGGCTGCCGGGCACCCAATATCCGAGATAGACGTAATCGAGTCCCAATTCGTGCGCGCGGCCGATCAGCCACAGCACGACGTAGCTGCCAAGGCTGCGCTTGGCCTCGTCCGGGGCGAAGAAGCTGTATACCGCCGAGAGGCCGTCGGCGAGCCTGTCCTTGAGGCATACCGCGATCAGTCGATCGTCGGGCGCGCGGAATTCGACGAGGCCGGTGTCGACCGGCGAATTGACCACCATCGCGGCATATTCCCGTCGGTTCATCTTGGCCATGTCGCCGTCGCCGTGGCGGTCGTTGGTGTAGTCGCGGAACAGGCGATACTGCTCTTCGGTGATCTGATCGCCGACTTCGGTCACCTGCAAGTCGCGATTGGCGTTGATGACACGCCGCCAGCTTCTGGACGGCTCGAAGTCGGCGGCCACGACCCGAACCGGGACGCAGGCGCAACAGTCGGTGCAGGCCGGCCGGTAGACGATCTGATGGCTGCGCCGGAATCCGCCCTGCGAGAGGATGTCGAATTGGCGCGCGGCGGCGGGCTCGGTCAGCTCGGCGAAGAGCTGCTGTTCCGCCTTGCCGTCGAGATAGGGACACGGCATCGGTCCCGACCGGTAGAAGGTCAGGACTCTGGTCGGAAGTCGTTGATTCGACATGCGATCCGGTTTCTCCTCCGCGCCCGTCCCGGCAACCTCAGACGGCCGCCGCGGCGGGGTTCGCGTTAACCACGACCGTACCCGACAACAGGTCGTGGAGGCAGCGGTGGTGGTTGTTGAACAGCGCGAACAACAAGATCAATCCACCGGTGAGCGCGAACGATAGGCAGAACAGCACCGACATCACCAGCCCCTGCAGATAGTTCGGTGCGTTTCCGTCGAAACCGCTCACCTTGAGCCTCATCATCCGCATGCCGAGAGTCGCCGAACCGCTCCCACCGATCGTCAGGGTCGCGTAGGCGACGACGATTAATGCCGGCCATAGCAGTACGATCAAGCCCTACAACAGGCCGAGGGTGATCAGATTGAAGAACCAGAGCGCCATCAGGATCACAAACATCACCCCGAGATCGAGGGCAAACGCGAAGATGCGCCGCCACATCACGCCCTCTATGTCGAAATCGATCGCGGGCGCGACGTCCGCACGGGACGACCGCTCGGAACCTGTGTCGGGGCTGACGGGGAGATTTTCCTGCACCGGGTCGACACCTGTTTCCTAAGTGAAAGAGCGCCTCCGAAAAAAGATTGGGTGTCGCGCCTGCTTCTGCAAGGCGCGCCGGTCAGCCGCCAAACATTCGCGGTGGCTCGGGAATCGCGCCGTCGGACTTTTTGATTTCCTTGCGTAGCAGCACGATCGAGACGCGCCGGTTCTTCGGCGATGCCTTGTTCTTCGCGTCGACGAGCTCCCGGTTCGCCTTGCCGACGACGTTGGCAACGCGGGACGTCGGCATGCCGTTCCTGACCAACTCGCGTCGCGCCGCGTTCGCCCGGCCGAGCGAAAGGCCCCAGTTGCTCTGGCCCGTATGCCCTGCGAACGACAGTTTGTTGGGCAGGCGTTCGACGACGCTGGCGACCAGCAACAGCAATTTCTTGCCGTGCCCGTTTAGCTTGGCGGTGCCCGCCTGATACATCGCCAGATTATTCTGGTCGATAATCTGGATGCGGAGCCCTTCCTCGGTCACGTCGGTGACGATCGAGGCCTTGAGCTCCTTGAGCTCCGGCAGGTCTTCCATTGCCTCGCGAATCGCGAGACGCGCGGCCTCGAATTCCTGCTCCTCGCGTTCGACCTCGACCGGCGACGAAACCTTGGGCTTTTTCTTTTGCAGCTTGCTCTGGTTCTCGAACTCGTTTTCCGTCGACGCCTGGGTACCGATGGTCATCTCCTTGGTCTCGCCCGGCGTTTCCTCCGAGCCCGGGTCCGTCGACGACAATCCGCCGAACATGCCGCCACTGCCGCTCGAGCCCTTGATCGCGCCTTCGGGCTCGAAGAAGTTGGAAATGCCCTGTTTTTGTTCGGTCGTGGTCGCATTCAACAGCCACAACAGCAGGAAAAACGCCATCATCGCGGTCACGAAGTCGGCATAGGCGACCTTCCACGCTCCGCCATGCGCCTCGGCCGGCGGCGGCGGAATCTTCTTGATGAATATAGGGCGACCGTCTTCTGTCAGCGACATGGTTCAGTTCCGTCCCGGTTACCGCTTCGGCGTATCGGCGGCGGCCTCTTCTTCCTCTTCCGTCGTTGCCGTCGGCTCCGCCAGGCCCGACGACTCCTCTTTTTCGGGCGCCCGCAGCAGGGTGACGCTGATGCGCCGGTTGCGGGCCGATTGCGGCTCCTTCGGATAGAGGTGGTCGCGATCCGCCATACCAACCACCTTGGCGACCTTCTTCGCGGCGAGGCCGTACTCGACCAACGCGAAGCGCGCCGCGTTGGCACGGTCGCCCGAAAGTTCCCAATTGGTATAGGTCGCGCCCGGCTTGAACTTTCGCGTATTGGTGTGGCCCGCGACGGCGACCTGATTCGGCAACTTTGTGATGATGTTGGCGACCATGGCAAACATGCGCTCGCCGTTGTCGTTCAGTTTCGCCTTGCCGGCATGGAAAATGGCAAAGTCTTCCTCTTCCATGATCTGGATGCGCATGCCCTCCGACGTCTGATCGATCGCCAGACTGCTTTGCATCTCGTTCATCTCGTCCTGGATCGCCTGCTTCAATTCGGATTCGGCCACCGCGAAGCGTTCCATTTCCTCCTCGATGCGCTTCATCCGCGCTTCCGCCTGGTGTTGGGCGTCGTCCTTGATCTCCTCGCGCTCGTCGCCGCCCTTGGTGCTGCCGACGGTCGCGATCGCGACGGTGACACTCGGCGGCGAGCCGGCCGAGCGCAACGCACCCTCGGCGACCATCGCCAAGCCTTTCAGCGCCTCGCCGGTGCCGACTTGGTCTTCTTCCTCCGAGGTTTCCGGCTCGAAGAAATCGGAAATGCCCTGTTTGTTCTCCTCGATCGTGACGTTCAGCAGCCACAGCAACAAAAAGAACGCCATCATGGCGGTCACGAAGTCGGCGTAGGCGACCTTCCAGGCGCCGCCATGAGGCGGATGGATGACCTTGATCTGTTTCTTGATGATGAGTGGCCGGGTGAGTGCTGATTCTGCTTCCGACATTGCTGCTATCCGATTTCTCCGATCAGGTGGCGGGATCCAGACCCGCCGTCGCTTCCTCCAGTTCCATGAAGCTCGGCCGGACGGTTTCGCCCAGGGTCTTGCGCGCGAACTCGATCGACACCTGCGGCGCATAGCCCTGCAGGTGGGCGATTATACCCGTTTTCAGGCATACGAAATACCCGTGTTCCGATTCGCGGATGCCTTTCAGCGCCGTCGCCATCGGTCCGACGAACCCGTAACACAGCAAAATACCGAGAAAGGTTCCGACCAGCGCCGCCGCGATCAGGCCGCCGAGGATTTCCGGCGGTTCGGTGATCGCCTTCATCGTCTTGATCACGCCCAGCACCGCGGCGACGATGCCGAGGCCGGGGAAGCTCTCCGAGAGCTGGGTGATGGCGTGAATCACCGCGTGGTCGGCCTGGTGGTGAACATCGAGTTCCTGATCCATCAAGGTCTCGACCTCCATCGGATTGTCGGTGCCGAGGGTCATCAAGCGCAGGTAATCGCACAGGAATTCGGTCGCGTGGTGGTCGCCGGCGAAGTTCGGAAACTGCTGGAACAGCGGGCTTTCATGCGGGTTTTCCACATGCGGTTCGAGCGCCAGCATGCCTTTCGACTTGGCCAGGCGAAACACCTGGTACTGCAGTGTCAGGAGTTCGAGGTAGTCGGCCCTCTTGTATTTCGCGCCCTTCAGGATCGCGATGATACCGCCGAAGCTCCTCTTAATGACGTCGAGCGAATTGGCGATGATGAACGCGCCGACGCCGGCGCCGCCGATAATGACCAGCTCGAACGGCTGCATCAGCACGCCAAGTTTGCCGCCCATCGCCATGTAGCCGCCCAACACGCAACCGGTGACGACGACCATGCCAATTATCATAAACATCGGCGACCCCTCATGCGGCCCCAGAATTCGGAACCGCGGAAATTATGCCCTAATGAATATCTGTATCCAACCCGAATACACAAGATTTTCAGGACGTTAAGGATTGCGCGTCGCGGTGTCGTCGAGCCGGACGGTCGGAAAACCGGCCGCGGCGAGCTGGGCGATGATTTCCTGAATGTGCGATTCGTCCCTTGTTTCGACGACGATGTCGGCCTCGGCCAGCTTGACCGGCACGTCGTAGAACATGCGCTGGTGGACGATTTCGACGATGTTACCGCCGGTATCCCCGATCCGTTGCGCGATCTGGGCCAGCGTGCCGGGTTGGTCGCTGATCGTGACACGTAGGCGCGCCATGCGCCCGGCCCGCACCATGCCGCGCATCAGCACCGAGGCGAGAAGACGCGAATCGATGTTACCGCCGCCGACGACGATCCCGACCTTGCGGCCGGCGAATCGTTCCAACTCCTGGACGATGGCGGCGAGCGGTGCCGCCCCGGCGCCCTCGGCCAGCACCTTGGCCTCTTCGATCATGACCTGGACCGCGGCTTCGAGCTCGGCCTCGTCGACCAGCACGATGTCGTCGACCAGCGCCCGCACGATCTCGAGCGTCAACTCGCCCGGTGTCTTGACGGCAATACCTTCGGCGATGGTCTCGCCGCCCGAGGACGGGGGCAGGCCGCTCAACGCCTGATACATCGAGGGGTAAAGTTCCGCCTCGACGCCGACGATCCCGATATCCGGACGCAGCGCCTTCGCCGCCGTCGCCACGCCCGAAATCAGCCCGCCGCCGCCGATCGGCACGACGATGACGTCGAGGTCCGGCACGGCGTCCAGCATCTCGATCGCGATCGTGCCCTGTCCGGCGACGATCCGCGGGTCGTCGTAGGGGTGGATGAAGGTCAGCCCGTCCTGCGCCGCCATCTCGTCGGCGAAGGGCTCAGCCTCGTTGACGTTGTCGCCGTGCAGGATCACGTTCGCGCCGAAGGCCTCGGTATGGATCACCTTGGTGAAGGGCGTGCCCTTGGGCATCACGATCGTCGCCGGGATGCCGAGGCGCTGGGCATGGTAGGCCACGCCCTGGGCGTGGTTGCCGGCCGAGATCGCGATGACTCCAGCCTTCGCCGCCTTCTCCTTGAGGCTCTTCAACTTGACCAGCGCGCCGCGGTCCTTGAACGAGCCGGTGCGCTGCAGGGTTTCGAGCTTAAGGTAAATCTCCGCGCCCAACAGGTCGGAGAGCCCGCCGGACCGGACCAGCGGCGTCTCGACGACCTCGCCGGAAATACTTTCGGCGGCGGCGCGGATATCGTCGATGGTGACCGTCATCGCTGCGAATTCCTCACTTCTGCGGTCCCGGCTCGAGCGTCAGGACGTCGTTCGAGGCCTCACGCAACGCGTCGCGCCCGCCGGAGATGGCGATATAGCGGCCATCGCGCCATCGCTGCAAGAAATCCTTGTAGTGGGACGACAGCGGATTGCCCGATTGCCCGGTGGCGATGACGTAGCGGCAGTTGGCCGGGTCGGCGAGATCGTAGATCGCCCGGTAGCCCGCGCCATGGGCGTGGTGGAACGATCCGCCGCGGTGTGCTTGCCCGCGGTTGAGGGTATGGTCGCCGCCATCCGTCTCGATCGAGAGGTCGGCGATCCACTTGCCGACCGGCACGTGGGTCAACACCCGGTGGGGAAACAGGGCCCGGTGGGCGTCGCCCCAGCGCCATTCGTCGATGTCCTCGCCGAATCGCCCGGTCAGGTCGTTGAGCGCCCTGTCCAGCGCCAGGTGAAGCCGGTCCTGGCAGGTCTCTTCCTTGGGCGTGTGGATGTCGTCGCACCAGTGTTGGCGGTCGGCGAGCATGCTGGCGACGAAGCGCGGCCGCGGCCGGTTATAGGCGGCAAAGGCGCCGCCCAACTCGTCGGCGACCAGCGCCGCCATCGAATGGTGCAGCCATGCATTGTAAATCAGGGGCTCGGGCCGGTCGCGGCGCATCCGGAAGTCCCACTTCTCCAAAAGTTCGACCGCGCGCCGGCCCGGCTTGTCCCGGGGCTCGACCGACAGCATCAGCGGCAAGACCGCGCGCGCCGCGGCCGAAAGAATATCCATCTGCAATTCCGCGCTGTCCTCGACCCGGTGGCCGGTCGCTCGGCCCAGCACCTCGACCAAGCGCTCGGCCCGGTAAGGCGCTTCCCAGTAGCGCGTGATCGAGTGCGGATAGGCGTCGCCCGTGACTCGGTTGTTGGCGTTGGCGATGAAGCCCGTGGCGGGATTCAGGCTACGCGGCAACTCGGCGAACGGGATGAACCCGGTCCATTCGTGGCGACCTGTATAGCCCTCGACCGGCACGGTCCCGTCGCCGGTTCGGCGCATCGGCACCCGGCCCGGCATGATGAAGCCGATATTGCCCCGACGGTCCGCAAAAAACAGGTTCTTCAGCGGCGCGCCGAATTTCTCCGTGGCGGCGACGAACGATGTCCAGTCGGTCGCCCGGTTGATCCCGTAGAGCGCCTCGGCGGTGCGGTCGCCCGGCCGCAGGAC
>JASLSL010000306.1 GCA_030743445.1 Alphaproteobacteria bacterium | reverse complement strand
CGCTGGCGCGCCCGGTCTGGACCCTGCTGCCGTACTCGCCCGACTGGCGCTGGCTATACAAGCGCGAAGATGCCCCATGGTATCCGACCATGCGCCTGTTCCGGCAGGCCACGCCCGGCGACTGGGACGAGGTGGTGGATCGGGTGCGCGCCGCCCTGATCGATTTCGCCGGCGAAAAAGAGCGGAAATAAGCCGTTTTCATGCTATTATAGGCATGCATATTATTTAATTATTGTTCACACGAGGTAAAATATTTATAAATATGCGCACATATCTTAATTGTATCTGCCAGCCGCTGTTAGAGTCGTGGCCGTATTGCCATGACCCCGTATATCCATGACCGACTCCCGCGACGATAGGAAATGGTTGGACGATCGCACCGTGCTCGAATCGGTGCAGCGGCGGCCCGACGGAACGCCGCGTTTCGTCATCCCGCTGCCGGGGAATTTCGCCGACGATCCGGGCCTGCGCATGTTGGCGCGCCACGAGTCCGAACAGGGGGGCTGGGAGTATCCGGCGCGGGCGTTCCTCGACGCCCATCTCCGGCCGGGCGACGTGTTCATCGATGTCGGCGCCCATTTCGGCGTCTTCGCCTTGACCGCGGCGACGGTCGAATGCGGCGGCGTCTCGGTGCTGGCGATCGAGCCGCATCCCTTCAACGTCGCGAATTTGTTGGCGGTGTTGGCCGAGAATAAAACCGGGGACGAGATCGAGGTCGTCGCCGCCGCCGCCGGCGCCGCGGCCGGCACCGCGCGGCTGTGGCACCGGTCGTCGATGGGGCACAGCCTAGGCGGCGAGCGGCCCGACGATATCGAAGGCTCGATGGCGCCGGTGTCGATTCCGGTGGTCAGCCTCGACGGTCTTTTGGCCGAGCGGCCCGAACTGCACAAGCGACGGGTCTATATCAAGATCGATGCCGAAGGCATGGAGCCGCAGATCATCGCCGGCGCCAAGGGCCTGCTTCAGACCGGGCACGTCTCGGCGATATTGCTGGAACGCGGTCCGGTGCACGGAACGCCGGAAGGCGCGGCCCAACTGACAGCGGCGCTCGACAGCCTCACCGGGGTCGGCTACCTGCTGCGCTGGTTTCCCCATGCCCATCTGCCGGGACCGCTGATCCCCTGGGTTCCCGGCAACGAGGTCGGCAACATAGTCGCCCTGGCGCCGGGACTGAAACGCCAGCCGGTCTACGATGGGCCCTTCGTCGCCTACCCGCCGCAACCGCCCGGTCTGTCGGAGGATTTCGACGCCGCGGCCAAGGCCGATCTGACCCGCCGCCTGATCGACGCCAAGGGCACCGACGGCTGGCGCTGGAGCCATACCGCCAATCTCGAGCATGGGGCGGAAGAGCGCGCCAAACTCGCCGCGCCGCATCTGCCCAAGCAAGGCCGGATTCTCGATCTCGGCGCCGGGTTGATGGCGCCGATCGGCCATCTCGATCCCGGCGTCGCATATACGCCGCTAGACCTGCTGCGGTTCGCGGAAACCACCGTCGTCTGCGACCTCAACGACGGCCAGTTTCCGGACGGCGCCTGGGACTGCGCCTTGGCGCTGGAGCTCCTGGAATACATCCACGACCTCGCCGCCCTGCTGGTCCGCACCCGCAAGGCCGCCGCCCACTTGATCCTGACCTATCGCTGCAGCGCCGGCGGTGGTGGGGAGGCGCGCCGCGCCGCCGGGTACTTCAACGATCTCGACCTCGAGGCGTTGAAAAAGCTGCTCGCCGAGACCGGCTGGACCCCCACCATGGCCGAAGAACACGATCCCTATTCGCTGATCGTTTGCGACTGACATCGGCGACTTTGCCGCGACCGCGGCAGTGGCTATAGTCCGCCGCCATCCGCGGTAAAGCAGCGCTTTCTAGTTGATCTGGCGAGAGAGGATAGAGATGACCGCACCCGTCCGTCCGCGCCGCAGCGTCCTCTACATGCCAGGCTCGAACGCCCGTGCCTTGGCGAAGGCGCGGACCTTGCCGGCCGACGCCCTGATCCTCGACCTCGAGGACGCGGTGGCGCCCGCCGCCAAGGATGAGGCGCGCGAGCAGATCGTCGCGGCACTCGCCGAGGGCGGCTATGGCGGCCGCGAGGTGGTCGTCCGGATCAACGGGCTCGAGACCGAATGGGGCGGCGCCGACATGGCGGCGATCGCCAAGACCGCGGCCGACGCCATTCTGATCCCCAAGGTCGAAGGCAAGGCCACGGTCGCCGAGGTCGAACGCGCCATGGAGATGGCGAGGGCACGGCATGAGATGGCGATCTGGTGCATGATCGAAACCGCGCTCGGCGTGCTGCACGCGGAGGAGATCGCCGGGTCTTCCGACCGGATCGCGGCCCTGGTGATGGGGACATCGGATCTCGCCAAGGATTTGCATTGCCTGCACACGCCGATGCGCCTACCGCTTATCGCCAGCCTCAACATTTGTGTCCTTGCGGCGCGCGCTTACGGCCTCGCGATCGTCGACGGCGTGCACCTCGATCTCGCCGACGCCGACGGCTTCGCCCAAGCCTGCGTGCAAGGCCGCGAGCTCGGCTTCGACGGCAAGACCCTGATCCACCCCAAAACCATAGAGGAGGCGAACGAGGTCTTTGCGCCCTCGCCGGGCGACGTCGAATGGAGCCGCCGCATCATCGCCGCCCACAGGGAAGCCGCCGCCGAAGGCAAGGGCATGGTCCTGGTCGACGGCAAGCTGATCGAGAACCTTCACGTCGAGGAAGCGCACCGCCTGGTCGAGCTCGCCGCGGCGATCGCGGCGCTGCAGGCCGCGGGGTAAATCGGCGTACCGGCGCGCGGCGGGGATCGCATTGCATAGTAATATTTGAAGCAAAACGAGGACTATTTCAAGGTTTGACAATATCTTGAAATAAAACTCAAAGGTTTCGTTGTCTTTCGTTCAAGTTTCAGTGTAAAAAGAAGACGTCGGGTGCGAACCCTGGGACCGCTGGGCTGGCCAGCGATTTGGGCAGGGACACGCCCGACGCCTCCGGAGCCGCCTGGCTCCCGGTCCGTGAATGCGGGCTCCCGCACGCCCTTCCGCCTAACCGACAGGCACCCTGGCAGAAGCACTGCGGTCGGCGGTCGGGTTTCGCCGCTCCCGAGGCAGCGACGTCGTGTCGCGGCGGTCTCGCATCGAACAGTTGGTCCGCGTCCACTTCCTGCGATCCACGCCCCCGCGAGGGGCCGCCGATCGGCTGGAAATTCCGCCACCCGCGGGCGTCGGTCTTCCCATGTGCCGCCGGGCACAGGGAGAAATCCGGCGGCGCCACGACACGGACGCGAACCTCGTCCCTCCGGTTCTGCGGGTCCTCCGGACGGAGGTCCGCCGATCCCAGCCGTATGGCGCCTATTCTCAAGACCCCACCCCGGTCGACGCCCCGCTAGGGTTCCGCAGAACCGAAGGAGGGCGCGGAAGGTCGCTCGACCGGCCCGTCGCCCGGCCCACGCCCGAATGGGGGCGAGTGCCGGACAGCACGCGCCGGCGATGCGAAACCCCGATCGCGGCGGCACCGACCGTTAGGCCGAGCCGTCGCCGGAGCCAAATTCAGTCGGACCCGAAGGACCGACCGAATTTCCGGAGAGTTTCCGCCGCCAATTGGATGACCGATCACCGACCCGAAGGCAGTGAAACGATCCGCCGTTTCAGCGGCGGCGAACGCCCCAGCGCTTCCACGTACCGGCAAATATCGTCAGCTTGGGCGGAATTTAAGTCCATAATAAAACAACAATGAAACGAAAAAACTTGTGTATAAAACTCCTTCGCTTCACAGAACGCGCACAATTTTTCCACAGTGTTATCCACAATCATTCCTTCGTAAATACTTAGCGTGATCTTCGATCTCGCCGCGTTGCCGAGACGTTCCGGACCCGGACCCGCAACCGACCGGCGACCCGTCGCCATTTCCCCATAAATTCCGAAATTCCGCACCGCCGTCCCGCCCGAGTCGCCGGTGTCCGAACATTGACTGGAAACGAAAAGCGGTCTAAGCCAAATGCGGTGGATGGGTGGTCCGAGTTCGGACGGTGGTCCGCTCGATATCGAGGCGCATGTGCATTTGGGGCCGCAAAGGGGGTCGGATGAGCACGGGCAATAGACCGCTGTCGCCGCATCTTCAGGTATACAAATTCGAATGGACGATGGCGCTGTCCATCGTACACCGGATGACCGGGGTCGGACTCGCCGCTGGGACCCTGCTCATGGTCTGGTGGCTCGTGGCGATGGCCGACGGGTCGACGAGCTTCCTCACCGTGCAGACCGTCATGGCGTCGTGGATCGGGCGGCTCTTGCTGCTCGGCTGGACCTGGGCGCTGTTCTATCACCTGTGCAACGGAATTCGGCATCTGGTCTGGGATACCGGACGCGGCCTGGAATTGCCGGTGGCGCGGGCCTCGGGCTACGTCGTGGCCTTGGCCTCGGTGGTGTTGACGGTGGCCGCCTGGGTCGCCGGCTACATGGCGATGGGAGCGTTGTGATGAGCCTGCGTACGCCGATCGGCCGCGCCCGAGGGCTCGGTTCCGCCAAGTCCGGCCTTCACCACTGGTGGATGGAACGGATCACCGCGGTGGCGCTGATCCCGCTGACCCTGTGGTTCGTCGTCGCCCTTGTCGGGTTGACCGGCGCCGACCATGCGACCGCGGTGGCGTGGCTGCAAACGCCGCTCAACGCGATCCTGATGCTGTTGCTGATCGTCGCGACGTTCCACCACATGCAGCTCGGCCTGCAAGTGATGATCGAGGACTACATCCACGCCGAGGGCCTGAAGATCACCATGGTGATCGTCGAGAAGCTGGCATCGTTCGGCTTGGCCGTGGCCTGCGGCGTTGCGGTCCTCAAGGTATCATTCGGAGGCTGAGGGCGATGGCACAGGCATACGAATACATCGACCATAGCTACGACGTCGTCGTGGTCGGGGCCGGCGGCGCCGGCCTGCGCGCGACGGTCGGCCTCGCCGAGGCCGGGCTCAAGACCGCCTGCATCACCAAGGTGTTCCCGACCCGCAGCCACACGGTCGCGGCCCAGGGCGGCATCTCGGCCTCGCTCGGCAACATGGGCGAGGACGACTGGCGCTGGCACATGTACGACACGGTCAAGGGCTCCGACTGGCTCGGCGACCAGGATTCGATCGAGTACATGTGCCGCGAGGCGGTGCCCGCGATCATCGAGCTCGAACACTACGGCGTGCCGTTCAGCCGCACCGAGGAGGGCAAGATCTACCAGCGCCCGTTCGGCGGCATGACCATGAACTACGGCGAGGGCATCGCCCAGCGCACCTGCGCCGCGGCCGACCGAACCGGCCACGCCATGCTGCACGCGCTCTACCAGCAATCGATCAAGCACCAGGTCGAATTCTTCATCGAATACTTCGCCCTCGACCTGATCATGGACGACGACGGCGTCTGTCGCGGCGTCATCGCCTGGAACCTCGACGACGGCACGATCCACCGCTACGCCGCGAATACGGTGATCCTGGCGACCGGCGGCTATGGCCGGGCCTATTTCTCGTGCACCTCGGCGCATACCTGTACCGGCGACGGTGGCGGCATGGTGCAGCGCGCTGGTCTGCCGCTGCAGGACATGGAGTTCGTGCAGTTCCATCCGACCGGAATCTACGGCTCGGGCTGTCTGATCACCGAGGGCTCGCGCGGCGAGGGCGGGTACCTGACCAATTCCGAGGGCGAGCGCTTCATGGAGCGCTATGCGCCGTCGGCCAAGGATTTGGCGAGCCGCGACGTGGTCAGCCGCTCGATGACCATCGAGATTCGCGAAGGCCGCGGGGTCGGCCCCGAAAAGGACCACATCAACTTGCACCTGGAGCACCTCGACGCCGATCTTCTGGAGGAGCGCCTGCCCGGGATTTCCGAATCGGCGCGCATCTTCGCCAGCGTCGACGTGACCAAGGAACCGATCCCGGTGATCCCGACCTGCCATTACAACATGGGCGGCATTCCGACCAACTATCAGGGCGAGGCGCTGACCAAGGCGAACGGCAGCGTTGGCACGGTGCCGGGGCTGATGGCGATCGGCGAGGCGGCTTGCGTTTCGGTGCATGGCGCCAACCGGCTCGGCTCGAATTCGCTCCTCGACCTGGTGGTGTTCGGCCGCTCGGCCGCGATTCGCTGCGGCGAGATCCTCGATCCCGGCGGTGCGGTCCGGCCGCTGTCCAATGGCGCCGGCGAGGCGACGATCGCCTGGCTCGACAAGACGCGCCACGCCGACGGCGGCACCTCGACGGCCGAGCTCCGGCTCGAGATGCAGCGGATCATGCAGAACCATTGCGCCGTGTTCCGCACCGGCGAGATTCTCGGCGAGGGCGCCGGGCTGATGGACCAGGCGTGGCAGAAGCGTGACGACCTTCGGGTTTCGGACCGCTCGATGATCTGGAATTCCGACCTTGCCGAGACGCTCGAGCTCGACAATTTGATGTACCAGGCGGTGACGACCATCCGATCGGCGGTCAACCGCGAGGAATCGCGCGGCGCCCATGCGCGCGAGGACTTCCCCGAGCGCGACGACGAAGATTGGATGAAGCACACGCTCGCCTGGTGCAACGACACCGGCGAGGTGACGTTCGAATACCGCGACGTCAATCTCAATACCATGACCAACGACGTGCAGACCTTCCCGCCGAAGGCCCGGGTGTATTAGGAGAGGATATGGTCGAATTCACCCTCCCCAAGAATTCCAAGGTCGGCAAAGGCAAAAGCCATCCCGCCCCCGACGGCGCCACCAACACCAAGACCTTCCGGGTCTATCGCTGGTCGGCCGACGACGGCGAGAATCCGCGCATGGACAGTTTCACCATCGACCTCGACAATTGCGGCGCGATGGTCCTCGACGCGCTGATCAAGATCAAGGACGAGGTCGATGCGACGGTGACCTTCCGGCGCTCGTGCCGCGAGGGGGTGTGCGGGTCGTGCGCGATGAACATCGACGGCACCAACACGCTCGCCTGCACCAAGGCGATCGCCGACGTCAAGGGCGACGTCAAAGTCTACCCGTTGCCGCATATGCAGGTGGTCAGGGACCTGGTGCCCGACCTGAACGACGCCTACGCGCAACTCTCGGCGATCGAGCCCTGGATCAAGACCGAATCGCGGCCGCCCGACCGCGAGCGCCTGCAGTCGCCCGACGAGCGCAAGGAGCTCGACGGCCTGTACGAGTGCATTCTCTGCTTCTCGTGCACCACGAGCTGCCCGAGCTATTGGTGGAATGCGGAGCGCTATCTCGGGCCGGCGATCCTGTTGCAGGCCTACCGCTGGATCGTTGATTCCCGCGACGACCACACCGGCGAGCGGCTCGACGCGCTCGAGGACCCGTTCCGCCTGTTTCGCTGCCACACCATCATGAACTGCACCCAGACCTGCCCGAAGAACCTCAATCCGGCGAAGGCGATCGCCGAGATCAAGAAATTGATGGTGCAGCGCCAGGGTTAGGGCGGGGCTCGGCCAGGGTTGGTTCCGCTTGGACCCCTTCGGCGCGCGCGAATTGGTCCTTTCGAAACCTCCGTTTCTCGCCTAACCCGCGGGCCCAATTCACAAACGACCGGAGGCCGGCCATGTACATGCCGCCGATATTCACCGAACGCGACCGCGAGGTCGCCCTCGCGGCCATTCGAAACCCCGGATG
>JASLSL010000305.1 GCA_030743445.1 Alphaproteobacteria bacterium | reverse complement strand
CGCTGGTTAAAATTGATGTTGATGAAGCCGGGGGGCCCGCGGCAGTAGCACAGCTCATTCGGCAAGTGTGGCACTTACCACCTGGGCCAATTGACAATTTGACTGAAGCAGCTGAGCGCGCGGGTATATTGGTTATTTGGTAAGAAGATCAACGAGGCGCGCGAGCGCGGCCAGGTCGCGGTCAGCCGCGAGGTCAACACATGGATGATGCTGCTGGTCGGCGCCATCCTGATCGCGATGTTTGCGCCGGGCTTGTCGAGCGACCTGAAGATCGTCCTGCAGAAATTTATCGAGCAGCCCCACTTGATTGCGATGGACAGGAACGGCGTCGGCGAGATGCTGCTCGAACTCGCGATCGATATCGGCAGCGTGATGGGCATCCCGATCCTGGCCATCATGGTAATCGCGGTCGCCACAGGCCTAGTGCAGAACGGCTTCATGCTGGCGACGAAGGCGCTTGAGCCGAAGCTCGAAAAATTCAACCCGATCAAGGGCGCGAAGCGGATGTTCTCGGCCCGCTCGGTCATGGAATTCGTCAAGGGGATCGTCAAAATCGCGATCGTCGGGACGATTGCCCTGATACCGCTGCTGCCGCTCTTCAACCGGATCGATACGCTGCCGACGGTGGATGTCGGGATGCTGCCGCAAGAGATTCAGACCCTGGTGCTGAAGCTGCTGATCGGCGTGCTGGCGGTGCTGTTCGTGATCGCCATCGTCGATCTGATCTATCAGCGCTACGAGCACAAGAAGCAGCTGCGCATGACCAAGCAGGAGGTCAAGGATGAGGTCAAGCAGACCGAGGGCGACCCCCAGGTCAGAATGCGGCTGCGCAAGATTCGTATGGAGCGGGCCACACGGCGGATGATGCAAGCGGTGCCGGACGCCGACGTGGTGGTGACCAACCCGACCCACTACGCCATCGCAATGCGGTACAAGCCGCTCGAAATGGAAGCCCCGGTCGTCGTCGCCAAGGGCCAGGACTTGATCGCCCTGAAGATTCGCGAGATCGCCGAGGAACACGACATCACCATCGTCGAGAACGCGCCCCTGGCCCAGATCCTTTACAGCAGCATCGAGATCGACGAGGAAGTACCGGAAGAGCACTACAAGGCCGTCGCCGAGATCATCAGCTACGTCTGGAACGTCAAGGGACGCACGATGCCGGGCGCCGAAGCGGCCGCCGCCGGCTGACGCCGCGGCACGCCCGATAAGCACTGGGGAACGGTCCGGGTGAGCAAGCCGAGCGAATTTCACCAGTTCTATGACGACGTGCCGGTCGGCGTCGCGTGGCTCGACGGCGACATGCGCATCGAGGAATTCAATGCCGCGTTTCGCGCGTTGATCGACGAGGACGCCCCCGCCGGCAGGCCTTTCACCGACTTCATCGCCGAGCGCCAGAGGGAAGAGGTCAAGGAGCGCCTCGACGCTGTCGCCGACGGCAACGTCGACCCGGCTCCGGTCGTGGCCTATCTGTCGGGTGCGGACGAGCGCGTGGCGTCGGTCTATCTCTCGCGCCTCGCCACCCAAAACGGCGACTCGCAGAGGCTGTTGCTGCACATGATCGACACCACCGAGCAGAAAAAGCTCGAGGTCAAATTCGCCCAGTCGCAGAAGATGCAGGCAGTCGGACAACTCGCCGGCGGAATCGCCCACGACTTCAACAACCTGCTGACCGCGATGATCGGGTTCTGCGACCTGGTGCTGCAGCGCTATCGGCCGGGTGAGCAATCCTTTGCCGACGTCATGCAGATCAAGCAGAACGCCAACCGGGGTGCGGCCCTGGTGCGCCAGCTGCTCGCCTTCTCGCGCCAGCAGACCCTGCAGCCGAGGCAGTTGCAGCTCGGCGACGTGCTCGGCGAGCTCTCGAACCTGCTGCGCCGGCTCCTCGGCGAAACGGTCGAGCTCGAGATGATCCACGGCCGCGACCTCGATTCGGTCAAGGTCGACCAAGGCCAGATCGAGCAGGTCATCATCAACCTTGCGGTCAACGCACGCGACGCCATGCCGGAGGGCGGCCGGCTGGTGATCGAAACCACCAACGAGGAAGTCAAAGAATCGCGGGAGGCGCAGGGCGAGGTCATGTCGCCGGGCCACTACGTCCGGCTTTCGGTCGCCGACACCGGGATCGGCATCGCCGCCGAGCACCTGGAGCGCATCTTCGATCCGTTTTTCACCACCAAGGAGCTCGGCTCCGGCACCGGGCTCGGGCTCTCGACCGTCTATGGTATCGTCAATCAGACCGGCGGCTATGTGTTCGCCGACAGCGTTGGCGAGGGCCAGGGCGCCCGATTCACGATCTATCTCAGGCGAGACGAAGGCAGGCTCGACGAGACGGCAGTGTCCGGCACCGACACCGAGGCGGCACTCGACGACGTCACCGGCGGCGGCACCGTGCTTCTGGTCGAGGACGAGGACCCGGTCCGTCTCTTCGGCGCCCGCGCGCTGCGCTCCAAGGGCTACAAGGTGATCGAGGCGCGCACCGGCGAGGCGGCGCTCGAGCTGCTGCGCAGCACCGCGTTCGACCTGCTGATCACCGACATGGTGATGCCCAAGGTCGGCGGGGCCGAGGTGATCCGCGAGGCGCGCAAGCTGATGCCCGAGCTGCCGGTGATCTGCATCTCCGGCTACACCGAAGAATCGGTCGCCCGCGAGGTCGAGGCGATCGAGGAAGTGCATTTCCTCGCCAAGCCCTTCAGCCTCAAGCAACTCGCCGGAACGGTGAAAAACGCCATCGAACGCGTCGCCCGGGCGGACTGACGAAACATCCTCTAAGGGGCTGATTTTACGCCGTTATTAACTAGAACAAAAAAAGAACTTGCGAAGAAGAACAAAATATGTACATTGGCCGACAGCTTTGACAACGCCGGATTGCATCGCACTCCGGCAGTGAAATAAGGAAGGGGATGTGATATGTCGGCCTCCGCACTTCGTCTCGTCGAAAAGGACACCATGGACAAACAGAAAGCCCTCGACGCGGCCCTCGGGCAGATCGAGCGATCGTTCGGCAAGGGATCGATCATGAAGCTCGGCCAGCGCGAGCAGGCGGTCGACGTCGAGGTGGTCTCGACCGGCTCGCTCGGGCTCGATATCGGGCTCGGCATCGGCGGCCTTCCGCGCGGCCGGGTGGTCGAGATTTACGGTCCCGAGGCCTCGGGCAAGACCACGCTGGCGCTGCACGTCATCGCCGAGGCCCAGAAGCTCGGTGGGACCTGCGCCTTCATCGACGCCGAGCACGCGCTCGACCCGGTCTACGCCAAGAAGCTCGGCGTCGACCTCGACGACCTGTTGATCTCGCAGCCCGATGCCGGCGAGCAGGCGTTGGAGATCACCGACACGCTGGTGCGCTCGGGCGCCGTCGACGTGCTGGTGATCGATTCCGTCGCCGCACTGGTGCCGCGCGCCGAGCTCGAGGGCGAGATGGGCGACACCCATGTCGGGCTTCAAGCCCGATTGATGAGCCAGGCGTTGCGCAAGCTCACCAGCTCGATCTCGCGCTCGCGTTGCATGGTGATCTTCATCAACCAGATCCGCATGAAGATCGGCGTCATGTTCGGCAATCCCGAGACCACCAGCGGCGGCAACGCGCTCAAGTTCTATTCCAGCGTCCGGCTCGACATCCGCCGCATCGGCGC
The DNA here is from genome assembly GCA_030743445.1 of Alphaproteobacteria bacterium. GTDB lineage: Bacteria > Pseudomonadota > Alphaproteobacteria > UBA8366 > UBA8366 > JASLSL01. Next base: position 4,244 of record JASLSL010000305.1, on the reverse strand, counting down.
GATCAAGGACCGCGACGACATCGTCGGCAACCAGACCCGGGTCAAGGTCGTCAAGAACAAGCTGGCGCCGCCGTTCAAGAAGGTCGAGTTCGACATCATGTACGGCGAGGGCATCTCGAAGGCCGGCGAGTTGCTCGACCTCGGCGTCGCCGCCGGCACCATCGAGAAGTCGGGCGCCTGGTTCTCCTACGACGGCCAGCGCATCGGCCAGGGCCGCGAGAACGCCAAGACCTTTCTCAAGGAGAACGTCGAGATCGCCGATGTGATCGAACGCCTGATCCGCGAGAACGCGGGACTGATCTCGGAGGCCATGCTCGACGGCGATACCGAGTCCGAGCACGAGGACGGCAAGGAGCCCGCCGCGGAAGTCGGCGCCGAAGAGCCCCCCGAGGAGACAATCGACGAGGCCCAAGGCGAGGGGTAGGGCCCGCAATAATGGGAAATCGACGGCGGCGCCTCTCGGGGCGCCGCTTTACTATGTAGCGAACGTACCGCCAGTTGGCATGCTAGACAGGAGTCCGGTCGCACGGTAGAACCGCCGCGGCTTTGAATTTCCGTGTCCGGGCGGGCAAACTCGGGCGCGAGGGGATTCCGGACGCGACGGGACCCTGGCCCAGAGGGGACCCCGGCACCAGGCGACCACGGTCGCGAGGCGACCGCGAGGACAGGATGACCAGCACCAACGACATACGCACCGCGTTCCTCGACTATTTCCACGGCCACGGCCACGAGATCGTCTCGTCGTCGCCCCTGGTGCCGCGCAACGACCCGACGTTGTTGTTCACCAACGCCGGCATGGTGCAGTTCAAGAACGTGCTCATCGGCGCCGAGCAACGGCCCTACAACCGCGCCGTGACCTCGCAGAAATGCGTGCGCGCCGGCGGCAAGCACAACGACCTTGAGAACGTCGGCTACACCGCCCGCCACCACACCTTCTTCGAGATGCTGGGCAATTTCTCGTTCGGCGACTATTTCAAGGACCTCGCGATCGAGCTCGCCTGGGACCTGGTGACCAAGGAGTACGGCCTCGACCCGGACCGCATGCTGATCACCGTCTACGCCGAGGACGACGACGCCGCGGAGCTGTGGAGCAAGATCGCCGGCTTGCCGGACGAAAAGATTCTCCGCATCCCGACCTCGGACAATTTCTGGGCGATGGGCGATACCGGCCCGTGCGGACCGTGCTCGGAAATCTTCTACGACCACGGATCCGAGATTCCGGGCGGGCCGCCGGGCAGCGCCGACGAGGATGGCGACCGCTTCATCGAAATCTGGAACCTGGTGTTCATGCAGTTCGAGCAGGTCACGCCGGACGAGCGCATCGACCTGCCGAAGCCGTCGATCGACACCGGCATGGGGCTCGAGCGCATCTCGGCCCTGCTGCAGGGCAAGCACGACAACTACGACATCGACCTGATGCGCGGCCTGATCGAGGCCTCGGCCGAGGCCAGCAGCACCCCGCCCGACGGCGAGGGCGCGGTCTCGCACCGGGTGATCGCCGACCACCTGCGCGCCTGCAGCTTCCTGATCGCCGACGGCGTGCTGCCGTCGAACGAGGGACGCGGCTACGTGCTGCGCCGGATCATGCGCCGCGGCATGCGCCACGCCCACATGCTGGGCTGCGAGGAACCGCTGCTCTGGCGCCTGGTGCCGGCGCTGAGCAACGCCATGGGCCAGGCGTTCCCGGAGCTGCTGCGCGCCGAGGCGCTGATCACCGAGACCCTGAAGCTCGAGGAGAGCCGGTTCAAGGACATGCTGGCCCGCGGGCTGAAACTGCTCGCCAACGAGACCGACAAGCTCGGCAACGGCGAGACGCTGGCCGGCGAGGTCGCCTTCAAGCTCTACGACACCTTTGGCTTCCCGCTCGACCTGACCCAGGACATCCTGCGCGGCCAAGGCCGGGCGGTCGATACCGACGGCTTCGACCAGGCGATGGAGCGCCAGCGCGAGGCCGCGCGCAAGGCCTGGGCTGGCTCCGGCGAGGCGGCGACCGAAGGCGTGTGGTTCGACCTCAAGGAAAAGATCGGGGCGAGCGAGTTCCTCGGCTACGGCACCGAGGTCGCCGAGGGCGTGGTGACGGCACTGGCCGCCGATGGCGCGCCGGTCGAGAAGATCGAGGCCGGCCAGGAGGCGCAACTGGTCGCCAACCAGACCCCGTTCTATGGCGAGTCCGGCGGCCAGGTGGGCGACACCGGTATCCTGTTCTTCGCCGAGGGCGGCGAATTCACCGTCACCGATACCCAGACGCACCTCGATGACATGATCGTCCACCTCGGCACGGTCAAGAAGGGCACGATCAAGGTCGGCCATGCGCTGGAGATGCGGGTCGCGGGCGACCGCCGCGCGCGCCTCCGCGCCAACCACTCGGTGACCCACCTGCTGCACGCGGCCTTGCGCGAACATCTCGGCGATCACGTAACCCAGAAGGGCTCGCTGGTGGCGCCCGAGCATCTGCGCTTCGACTTTAGCCACCCGAAGGCGGTCGGGGACGACGAGCTCGCCCTGATCGAGACCGACGTCAATGCGCGCATTCGCGAGAACAGCGAGGTCGAGACCCATCTGATGACGCCCGAGGAAGCCGAGGCGGGCGGCGCCATGGCGCTGTTCGGCGAGAAGTACGGCGAGGAGGTGCGCGTCGTCGCCATGGGCCGGGGAACCACGGGGGATGGCGCCGAGGCGCCCTACTCGATGGAGCTCTGCGGCGGGACTCACGTCACCCGCACCGGCGATATCGGTTACTTCACGATCACCGCCGAGGGTGCGGTCGCCGCCGGTGTGCGCCGCATAGAGGCGGTCACCGGGGAAGCCGCCGAGGGGATCGTGGCGGCGCAGCGGCGCGACCTCAGGGAGGTGGCGGCGGTTCTGAAGGCCGGTGCGGCGGACGTGCCGGGGCGGGTCGCGGCCCTGCTGGACGAGCGCCGGCAACTCGAACGCGAGGTCGCCGAATTGCACCGCAAGCTCGCCGAGGGCGGCGGCGGGACGGCGGCGGCCCCCGAAGCGCTCGAGATTTCCGGGATCAAACTCGCGACCCGCACGCTTGCCGACGTGCCGGCGAAGGAGCTCAAGCCGCTGGTCGATTCGCTAAAAGGGCAGGTCGGCTCCGGCGTCGTCGCCGTGGTCGCGGTCAACGAGGGCAAGGCCTCGCTGGTGGTCGGCGTCACCGACGACCTGACCGACCGGTTCGACGCGGTCGAGCTGGTTCGCGTGGGTTCCGCGGCCCTCGGCGGCAAGGGCGGCGGCGGCCGTCCCGACATGGCGCAAGCCGGCGGGCCCGACGGGAGCGCCGCGGCGGCGGCCCTGAAGGCGATAGAAGACGAGATCGCCGCGACCGGGTAGTCTTCCGGCATTCGCGGTGCGGCCCGAGGGGAGGCCGGCATGGAAGACCCATTGCGTTCCTATATCTGGGGCCTGCTTCAGCCCGGCAAGGCGACCGGCCGCACGCATGTCGTCGTCAGCACCGTTCTGGTCGCGTCGATCCTGGCGACGGTGATCATCCGTCTCGTCGCGACGATGAAGGGGCTCGATCCCGGGTTGTACGCCGCCCTCGACGCCGTCGCCGACGGCATCTCGGTGCTTTTCACCGTCGAATACGTCGTCCGATTAGGATTGGCGCCCGAGGGCGATCCCGACCCGACCCTGGCGCCATGGAAAGCGCGCCGCGACTACCTGATCTCGCCGCTCGGCGTCGCCGATCTGCTCGCGGCCGCACCGTTCTAGTTCGCGACCACGAGAGTGATGCCGGTCGAGGTCGCGGCCGTCGTCTCGCTCGTGGCGCTGGTCAAATTGGCGCGCTACGTATCGGCGCTGCGGCTCTTGGCGAACGTCATGCGCAACGAATCGCGGCCGCTGTTGTCGGCGATGCTGACCCTGATCGTGCTGCTGGTGCTGGCCTCGGGCGCGATGTACCTGCTCGAGCACGGGGCCCAGCCGGACCAGTTCTCCTCGATCCCGCATACGCTGTGGTGGGGTATCGTCACCATCGCCACGGTCGGCTACGGCGACATGACCCCGGTCACCATGGGCGGCAAGGTGTTCGGTGGCATGATCATGTTGTTGGGTGTCGCGATGTTCGCGGTGCCGGCGGGTATCCTCGCCACCGGTTTCGCCGCCGAGATCCGCCGCCGCGACTTCCTCGTCACCTGGCAGACGGTCGCTCAGGTGCCGTTGTTCGCCGGGCTCGACGCCAGCCGCATCGCCGAGATCACGCGCCTACTGAAGCCGCAGATCGTGCCGGCGCGCCATGT
>JASLSL010000304.1 GCA_030743445.1 Alphaproteobacteria bacterium | reverse complement strand
CCGCCGCGCGAGCCCGACCCGCGCGGCGAGGAAGTCGTCAAGATGTCGCGGCTGCGCCAGCGCATCGCCCAGCGCCTCAAGGAGGCGCAGAACACGGCGGCGATGCTGACCACCTTCAACGAAGCCGACATGGGCGCGTTGATGGCGCTGCGGGCGGAGTACCGCGATTCCTTCGAGAAGAAACACGGCGTCCGGCTCGGCTTCCTGTCGTTCTTCGTCAAGGCGGCGATCATCGCCTTGAAGGAGCTGCCGGCGGTCAACGGCGAGATCTACGGCGATCAGACGATCTACAAGAACTACTACGACATCGGCGTCGCCGTCGGCACGCCGAAGGGCCTGGTGGTGCCGGTGCTGCGCGACGCCGACAAGATGAGCTTCGCCGACATCGAGGGCACGATCGCCGATTTCGACCGCCGCGCCCGCGACGGCAAGCTGACGGTCGCCGAGATGACCGGCGGCACCTTCACGATCTCGAACGGCGGGGTCTACGGCTCGCTGATGTCGATGCCGATCCTCAACCCGCCGCAGTCGGGCATCCTCGGTATGCACAAGATCCAGAAGCGGCCGATGGTCGTCGGCGACGAGGTCAAGGTCTGCAACATGATGTACCTAGCGCTCAGCTACGACCACCGCATCGTCGACGGCCGCGAGGCGGTCACCTTCCTGGTCCGCATGAAGGAGTGCCTGGAGGATCCGCAACGCCTGCTGATCGACGTCTGAGGGTATAACCAAGGGGAGCACGGGGACATGAGCGAACAACAACAATACGACCTCGTCGTGATCGGCGGCGGGCCCGGCGGCTATGTCGCGGCGATCCGCGCGGCCCAGCTCGGCATGAAGGTCGCTTGCGTCGAGAAGCGCGGCACCCTCGGCGGCACCTGCCTCAACGTCGGCTGCATCCCCTCGAAGGCGCTGTTGCACACCTCGCACCTCTACGCGGAGACCGAGCACGAATTCAAGGACCAGGGCATCGAGGTCGCCGGGGTCAAGCTCAACGTCAAGCAGCTCCTGGCGCGCAAGGACAAGATCGTCGACGACCTGACCAAGGGGGTCGAGTTCCTGCTGAAGAAGAACAAGATCGATTATATCAAGGGCACCGGTAGCATCGAAGCCGCCGGCAGCGTCAAGGTCACGTCGGGCAAGAAGAACGACACGCTCCAGACCCGGAACATCCTGATCGCGACCGGCTCGGATTCGGCGCCGCTCGCCGGCGTCGACGTCGACGAGAAGCAGATCGTCACCTCGATCGGCGCCTTGACCTTGTCCAAGGTGCCGAAGCACATGGTGGTGATCGGCGGCGGCGTGATCGGGCTCGAGCTCGGCTCGGTGTGGCGCCGGCTCGGCGCCAAGCTGACGGTGGTCGAGTTCCTCGACCGCATCACGCCCGAGATGGACCGCGAGATATCGAAGCAGTTCCAGCGCATCCTCGAGAAGCAGGGGATGGAGTTCAACCTCTCCAGCAAGGTCACCGCCGCGAAGAAGACCAAGGCCGGGATTACGTTGACCTTCGAGCCGGCCGAGGGCGGCGACGCCCAGACCCTGAAATGCGACGTGGTGCTGCTGTCGATCGGCCGCCGGCCCTATACCGAGGGGCTCGGGCTCGAGCCGCTCGGCGTCGCGACCGACAACCGGGGCTTCATCACCGTCGACGACCACTACCAGACCAACGTCGCGGGCATCTATGCGATCGGCGACTGCACGCCCGGCCCGATGCTGGCCCACAAGGCGGAAGACGAGGGCATGGTCTGCGTCGAGCTCCTGGCCGGCCAGGCCGGGCATGTCGACTACGACGCGATCCCCGGCATCGTCTACACCTGGCCCGAGGTCGCGACGGTCGGCAAGACCGAGGAGCAACTGAAGGAGGCCGGCGTCGAGTACAAGGTCGGCAAGTTCCCGTTCTCGGCCAACAGCCGGGCGCGCTGCAACGACGCGACCGACGGGCTGGTCAAGATCATCGCCGACGCCAAGACCGACCGGGTGCTCGGCTGCCACATCATCGGCCCCGACGCCGGTAGCCTGATCCATGAGATCGTCACGATCATGGAATTCGGCGGCTCGGCCGAGGACGTGGCGCGGACCTGCCACGGCCACCCGACCTTCAACGAGGCGGTCAAGGAGGCGGCACTCGCCCTCGACGGCAGGGCGATCCATATCTGATCGAGCGGCAGAATTGGGCGGCTGGCCGCGCGCCGCAATGGGATTCTCGTGAATGCTTAGACTGCGTCCCGTGCACCTGGTCGTCGCCATGTGCTTCACCCAGATCGGCGGGATCCTGACCGGGGCGACCTTCCCGTCGCTGATTCCGACCTTCCAGCACGAATGGGGCCTCAACAACACCGAGGCGGGCTGGATCGCCGGTGTCTATTTCGTCGGCTACGTCGCCGCCGTGCCGGTCCTGGTCAGCCTGACCGACCGGGTCGACCCCAGACGCGTCTTCCTCGCCAACATGACGGTCGCCCTCGCGGCATCGCTCGGTTTCGCCTTTCTCGCCTTCGAGGTGTGGTCCGCGAGCTTCTGGCGCATGCTGCAGGGCTTGGCGCTCGCCGGCACCTACATGCCGGGGCTCAAGGCGCTGACCGACCGCGTGCCCGAGCGCATGCACAGCCGCGCCATCGCCTTCTACACCTCGTCCTTCAGCATCGGGATGAGCCTGTCGATTCTGTTGGCCGGCGAAATCGAGGCGGCGCTCGACTGGCGCTGGGCCTTCATCCTCTGCGCTTTGGGGCCGGTCGCCGCCTTCGTCATCGGCGCCGTGGCGCTCGAGCCCGCACCGCCGCCCGACGCGCCGCCGCCGACCAAGCTGCTCGACTTCCGGCCGGTGATCCGCAACCGCAAGGCCTTCGCCTACACGCTCGCCTACATGGTCCACAACGCGGAGCTGTTCGCGCTGCGCTCCTGGGTCGTGGCGTTCCTGGTCTACTCGCAGGCGCAGCAGGCCGCCGGTACGCTGGGGCTCGGCATCAAGGCGACGGTGATCGCGACCGCCGTGACCCTGATGGGTATGCCCTCTAGCGTCATCGGCAACGAATTCGCCCAACGCTTCGGCCGGTTGCCGGTGCTGATCGCGATCATGGGAACCTCCGCCGTTCTCGCGGTCGTGCTCGGCTTCTCGGGCGACGCCCCGTTCTGGTTGGTGATCGCGATGGTGATGGTCTATGGCATTACCATCACCGCCGATTCCTCGACCATCACTTCGGGGACGCTGATGGCCGCCGACCCGAATTACCGCGGCGCCACCATGGCGGTGCACTCGACGGTCGGCTTCATCGGCTCGGCCGCGGGGCCGATCATCTTCGGCGTGGTGCTCGACCTCTCCGGCGGCGAGACCAGCAATCTCGCCTGGGGTCTCGCCTTCACCGTGATGGGGTTGATCGTCATCACCGGCCCGATATTCGTCTATTTCCTGGGTGGCGAACGCCAGACCCGACGAAAAAACGGGCCGGCGGATTAGGCCGGCCCATTTCTTCTCACAGGGGCTGCGTGAGGAGGTGCGATGTCGCATCGCGTCGTTGACCCGAATGATGCGCCTCCGGCGGCGCGAATGGAAGGGCCACCGCGCCGATTCGCCATCACTTGTGATCAAGTGAATGTGAGCGAATAACCCCGGAATATGTAGGGTTAGCGCGCCCTCGGGTGGGTCGCGCGGTACTCCCGCAGCAGCTTTTCCGAATCGACCGCGGTATAGCGCTGGGTCGTAGACAGGGACGCGTGCCCGAGCAATTCCTGGATCGCGCGCAAATCGCCGCCGCCGGCGAGCAAGTGGGTCGCGAAGCTGTGGCGCAACGCATGCGGGGTCGCGGTCTCGGGCAGGCCGAGCCAGCCGCGGACCTTCTGCATCTGGCCCTGCGCCACCCGTGGGTTGAGCGCGCCGCCCCTGGCGCCCACGAACAACGGACCGTCCGCGCTGATCTCGTGGGGACAGAGCGCGAGATAGGCGTCGATCGCCTCGACCACCGCCGGTAGCACCGGGACCATGCGCTGCTTGCCACCCTTGCCGGTGACGGTCAGCGCGTCGCCCTTCGGCGCTTCGCCCCGGGTCAGCGCCAGGGCCTCGGCGATCCGGAGCCCGCAGCCGTAAAGCAGGGTGAAGAGCGCCACGTCGCGGAGCCCGATCCACGGCTCCGTCGCGAGCTTGCCGACCGCCTCGATCGCCTGCAACGCATCCGCCTCGGCGAGCGGTTTGGGCACCGATTGCGGCAGCTTCGGGGTGCGCACCGTCTGGATCGCGTGGTTGGCGCCGCGGCCGTTCTTCTCGCACCAGCGGAAGAATCCGCGGATCACCGAAAACGCCCGCGCGGTCGAGGTCCGGCCGAGCCCTTGGCCGGCCCGGCGCGCGAGCCAGGCGCGGAAGTCCGCCGCCTTCAGGGCTTCGAGCTCGGCCATCGAGGGTGGCGCTGCCAGGTGGTCGGTCATGAATTCCAGGAACGCGGTGAGATCGCGTCCGTAGCCGTCGAGTGTGTGGGGCGAATAGCGCCGTTCGTCGCGCAGCCAGGCTTCCCAGTCGCGGACGGCCCGAAGCAGCGCCGCATCCTCGATCAGCGCGTAAAAGGTGTGCTTGGTCAGTCCGGCAGGTTCAACCATCCGCGCACGACATGCTCGAGGACCGCGGCGAGGAAGCTCAACAGCTCGGTCGACTGGCCCGGGTGGTACTTGTCGGCCTCGCGCGAGCCGAAAGCGACCATCGCCGAGGGCGAGGCCGACGAGATGTCAAGCCGCGCCATCGCGTCCGACTGCACCAGTGGCGCCGCGCCCCCGAAGACCTCCGGATCGCCGGAAATCTGGTTGCGCAGGACCGGGGCGTCGCCGGCGCCGGTGAAATGCTCGACCGTCCCCCGGGGTACGACGTTGAGCCCGTGAATGTTGATCGGTGTGGTGCCGTTCTCCTCCAATTCGATGCACAGTGTCACCACGTCGACGCCCAGGATCACCGCGAAGTCGGTGGTCACGGTCTGGATGACCTGCTCGAAGGAATTCGCCGACAGGAGGGCCAGCACGCATTCGTGGATACGCGATTGTGTCGTCAGGTTCGCCCGGCTGGTGTCGACCAGCTCCTGCTCGCGATTGTCGCTGCCCGCAACGTCGCGCTTGAGCCGCTCGATCATCGCCTGTTGCAGGTCGGCGACACCCTCGCCGAGCTCGCGTCCGGGCGTGGCCATGGCGGCCATGGCTTCCGGATGCCGGGCGAAGAAGTCCGAATTCTCCTTGAGGTAGGCGATCACGCGCGCCGGCGTCAGGTCCTGCAGGTCGTCCTTCTCGTCGGTCGATTCGTGGGTCATGCGCCGGCCCAAACCTAGAGGATCGACTGGCCGGTCTTCTCCCAGTCGGCGAGGAAGGCGGCGAGACCCTTGTCGGTCAGCGGGTGGTTGAACATCGCGGTCATCACGGCGGGCGGGATGGTCGCGACATGGGCGCCCATCTTCGCCGCCTCGACCACGTGCATCGGATGGCGCACCGAGGCGACCAGCACCTCGGTCGTGAAGTCGGGGTAGTTGGCGTAAATATCGACGATGTCCTCGATCAACCCCATGCCGTCGGTCGCGATGTCGTCGAGGCGCCCGATGAAGGGCGAGACGAACTTGGCGCCGGCCTTGGCCGCGAGGATCGCCTGGTTGGGCGAGAAGCAAAGCGTCACGTTGACCATGGTGCCGCCCTGGCTCAGCGTCCGGCAGGCCTTCAGGCCGTCACGGGTTAGCGGCACCTTGACCGCGATGTTGTCGGCGATCTTGGAAAGCTTGCGGCCCTCCTCGATCATCGTGTCGCAGTCGGTCGCCGCGACCTCGGCGCTGACCGGGCCGTCGACCACCTTGCAGATTTCCTCGACCACCTCGATGAAGTCGCGGCCGGTCTTGGCGACGAGCGAGGGATTGGTCGTCACCCCGTCGACCAAGCCGGTGTCGGCGAGATCGCGGATTTCGTCGATGTCCGCGGTGTCCACGAAGAACTTCATGTCCGTCTCATACCCCTTTGGCAATTACACTGGAGGCCCCATTGGAAGGTTCGGCCGCGCCATGTGGCGCCCAGCGCCGCGTCGGGTACACTCTACCCGATGCCACAGCCTCATGCCACAACGCCCCAGACGGCGGACCCGGCCGCGGCGCGGGTCAAGGTGCTGCTGCCGCTGCCGCTCGCCGGAAGCTATGATTACCGCGCCCCAGATGGGATCGAGCTCGGGCCCGGCGATTTCGTCCAGGTGCCGCTCGGCCGGCGCGAGGCGATCGGCGTGGTGTGGGGCGACGGCGCTGCGGACGGAATCGACGAATCGAGACTGAAGGACGTCACCGAGCGGCTCGCCGCCCCGCCGTTGCCCGATTCGGTCCGGCGGTTCGTCGATTGGGTCGCGGCCTATACGATCTCCGCCCCCGGCTCGGTGCTGCGCATGGCGATGAGCGTGCCCTCGGCCTTGCAGCCGCCGAAGCCGGTGACCGCCTATGCGCTCGCCGGATCCGAACCCGAAATCCGCATGACCGCGGCGCGCAAGCGGGTGCTCGCCTTGCTCGCCGACGGCCCACCCCGAAGCGCCGCCGAGATCGCGCGCGAGGCCGGGGTCAGCGCCTCGGTGGTGCGCGGGCTCGCCGAGGCGGGGGCGCTCGAGGCGATCCTGCTGCCGGGCGACCTGCCGGTCGCTTCCCCCGACCCGGCGCGGCCCGGCCCCGAGCTCTCGGCCGAACAGCAGGCGGCGGCCGACGACCTGGCAGCGAAGGCCAGGGCGGGCGGGTTCTCCGTCACCGTGCTCGACGGGGTCACCGGCGCCGGCAAGACCGAGGTTTATTTCGAGGCGATCGCGGCGGCGCTGGCCGCCGGCCGCCAGGTCCTGGTGCTGCTGCCGGAGATCGCGCTCTCGGCCGAATGGCTCCGGCGCTTCGAGGACCGCTTCGGCGCCCCGCCGATGGAATGGCATTCGGACCTCACTCAATCGCGGCGTCGCCGGGTCTGGCGCGCCGTCGCCGAGGGCCGGGCCAAGGTCGTGGTCGGCGCGCGCTCGGCGCTGTTCCTGCCGTTCCCTGATCTCGGTCTGGTCATCGTCGACGAAGAGCACGACGGCTCCTACAAGCAGGAGGAAGGCGTGATCTACCACGCCCGCGACATGGCGGTGGTGCGCGGCCGAATCGAAGAGGCGCCGGTGGTCCTGGTCTCGGCGACACCGTCCTTGGAGACCATGATCAACACGCACGAAGACCGCTACCAGAGCCTCCACCTGCCGGCGCGTCACGGTGGCGCCGAGCTGCCCGAGGTCGCCATCGTCGACATGCGCCGCGACCCACCGGCGTCCCAGAGCTGGCTCTCGCCACCGTTGGGCCAGGCGCTGGCCGAGACCCTGGCCGCCGGCGAGCAGACGCTGTTGTTCCTCAATCGCCGCGGCTACGCGCCCCTGACGCTCTGTCGCACCTGCGGCCACCGGCTCGAATGCCCGAACTGCACCGCCTGGCTGGTCGAGCACCGGTTGGCGGGACGGCTCGCCTGCCACCACTGCGGCTATGGGGCGGCGGTGCCCGAGGCCTGCCCCGAATGCGGCACCGAGGGGCGCCTGGCGGCCTGCGGCCCCGGGGTCGAGCGCCTCGCCGAGGAGGTCATGGCGCTGCATCCGGCGGCCCGGCTCGCGGTGATGACCAGCGATACGATCTACAGCCCCGCGGCGGCGGCCGATTTCGTGCGCCAGGTGCGCGACCACGAGGTCGACGTGCTGATCGGAACCCAGCTCGTCGCCAAGGGCCATCACTTCCCGATGCTCACATTGGTCGGCGTGGTCGACGCCGATCTGGGGCTCGCCGGTGGCGACCTGCGGGCCGCCGAGCGCACCT
>JASLSL010000303.1 GCA_030743445.1 Alphaproteobacteria bacterium | reverse complement strand
CGCGGAAGCGGTCAAGACGATCATCGACGAGGTCGAGGCCTCGAGCCTCAAGGAGATGGGCAAGGTGATGGCGGTGCTGCGCGAGCGGCACGCCGGCTGTATGGATTTCGGCAAGGCAAGCGCGATCGCGAAGCAGCAGCTATCGTGATCGCCCGAGGTCGCGGCGGCCCTTCCTGGCTGGGTCGTTCTAGAGTAATTTCAGGACGGATTTTCGGCCGGTATCGCTGATGGCGTTTCCCAATCGATTTCTCGACGATCTGCGCGCCCGCGTCGGCCTCGCCGATGTGATCCAGCGGCACGTCAAGCTCACCCGCAGGGGCCGCGAGCACATCGGCCTCTGCCCGTTCCACAAGGAGAAGACCCCGTCCTTCACGGTCAACGAGGAGAAGGGCTTCTACCACTGCTTCGGTTGCGGCGCCCATGGCGACGTTATCAGCTTCGCGATGTCGACCGAGAACCTAAGCTTTCCCGAGGCGGTCGAACGGCTCGCCGAGCAAGCCGGCCTCGAGGTCCCGAGCGCCTCGCCCGAGGAGCGCGAGCGCGAGAAGAAACGCGCCAGCCTCTTCGACGTGACCGAGGCGGCATGCGCCTGGTACGAGGCGCAATTGCGCCCGCCGGCCGGCAAAGTAGCGATGGAATATCTAACAAGGCGGGGCCTGGAGGCTAAAGCGATAGCAGAGTTTCGGCTCGGCTATGCCCCGCAACAGTCGCGCGGCCAAACCAGTCAGCTTGCCGCCGCATTGAGAAGCAGCGGCTGCAGTGAGGAAATGCTGCTCGAGGCGGGGCTGCTGGTGAAGCCCGAGGACGGCCGCGAGGCCTACGAGCGTTTCCGCAACCGGGTGATTTTTCCGATCGCCGACCGGCGCGGCAGGATCATCGCCTTCGGTGGCCGCATCCTCGGCGACGGCGAGCCGAAATACCTCAACTCGTCGGATACCCCGCTGTTCCACAAGGGTCGGGTGCTCTACAACCTCTCGCGCGCGGCGGAGTCGGCGCGCAAATCCGGCGAGCTGATCGTCACCGAGGGCTATATGGACGTCATCGCGCTCGCCCGGGGCGGGTTCCCGGGGGCCGTGGCGCCGCTCGGCACCGCGGTGACCGAGGACCAGATCCGCGAGATGTGGCGCCTCGTCGACGAGCCGGTGATGTGCTTCGACGGCGACACGGCGGGCCAGCGTGCCGCCTGGCGCGCGGCCGAGCGCGCCTTGGCACTGCTGCAGCCCGGCAAGTCGCTGAACGTCGCCTTCATGCCGGCCGGCGAGGACCCGGATACCCTGCTTGCCGGGCAGGGGGCGGCGGCGATGCGGAGCATCCTGGCCGCGGCCCGGCCCCTGGTCGAGGTGGTCTGGGAGATGGAACTCGGCGTCCGGCCGGTCGACACGCCGGAACGGCGCGCCGACCTCGAGACCCGGATCGAGCGCCGGGTGCGCCAGATCGCCGACCGCACCGTGCAACAACACTACCGTTATATCCTGCGCGAGCGGGCCCAACAGGCGTTCAGCGGCGGACGCCGGGACCGCCGCCCGACGCGGTCCGCCAAAAGGCCCGGACGCCCATCGTCGACCCTGCCGGGTGCCGGCGCTGCGCGGCGGGGCGGCGGGCTTGCCGCCGCATCGGTCGCCAACCGCCGCCGTCCGCAACAGATTCTGCTCGCCGCGCTGGTCAACCATCCGGCCCTGATCGACGAATTCGGCGAGGCCTTCGCCGGGCTCGAATTCGACCCGGACCTTGACAAATTCAGGCAGGAACTCCATCACATAGGCGCTTCGATGCCGGACCTTGACGCGGGGGCCCTTCATCGCCACCTATCTGAGAGCGAATTCGCGAGCGTTTTGGACGGGTTGCTCGAAACCGACGTGCTGCGGCACGGCGGCTTTGCGCGGTCGGATGCATCATTGCAGGATGCGCGCGAGGGCGTCGAACACACGCTGGCGCTGATCCATCAAAGGCGTCGCGAAGAAGAAATACGAGCGGACGCGAGGAGCGCCGCGGCAGAGGGGACGAAGGAAAGCGAGGCGAGGTTTCTCGAGCACCAGAAGGACATGGTGCGTCAAGGCGAGCAAACCGCTGAGCTGGACGATGAATGGCGCGCCGCGGGCGCGGCCGATATCGAGAGTTAGGCGAATTTCGAAAGCGGGACCGAATGGCTAGCAAGGCAGCAGCGCAAAAATCGGAAACCAAGGCGGCGCCGGCAGCGGCGCCGGCAAACCGGCAAGGCGAAGAGTCGGGCGACGCGCCACTGCTCGACGGCGTTACCGCGGCGGTCAAGAAGCTGGTCGCCAAGGGCAAGGAACGCGGCTACATCACGATCGACGAGCTCAATAGCGCGATGCCGCCCGACGACGCCGGCTCCGAGCAGATCGAGGATATGATGACCATGCTCTCGGAGATGGGCGTCAACGTCGTCGAGAGCGAGGACTCGGAGGACAGCGCCGAGAAGAGCGATCAGGACAGCGGAGGCGGCCGCGGCGGCACCAGCGTGCGCGCCGCCGGCAACCTGGACGACGACGATATCGGCCGGACCGACGATCCGGTGCGAATGTACCTTCGTGAGATGGGCAGCGTCGAGCTGCTGTCGCGCGAGGGCGAGATCGCCATTGCCAAGCGGATCGAGGCCGGGCGCGAGAAGATGATCGGCGCGTTGTGCGAGAGCCCGCTGACCATGCGCGCGATCACCCAGTGGCACAACGCCCTGGTCGACGAGGAAATCCTGCTGCGCGACGTCATCGACCTGGATACGACCTATGGCGGCGGCCCCGAAACCGGGTTCAAGGAAATCCCGACCAAGGACGCGACCGCGGTCGACAAGGACGAGGACGCCGAGGACGCCG
>JASLSL010000302.1 GCA_030743445.1 Alphaproteobacteria bacterium | reverse complement strand
GCCACCGCGTCCTCGGCGGGGAGCGTCCGCGATTTCCGCGCAACGACTTTGGCCTGGGGGTCGACGGGCTCGTTTCGCGCCGGAACGCCGATCATCTGGACCGCTCGCATACCCTCCTTGACCAGCGTGCCGGCAAGGTCGGTCGCGCCGGTGAAGTCGTCGGCGATACAGCCGAGAAGTGCACTCATGTCGGTGGTCTCCAGGTGGCGTCGGGCTAGAGCGGTTCAGGTCTAACTTACCCGATCGGGCCGGTTGCGGGCGAGCCGTTGAAGCCAGACCCGCCGTGGCAGACCCTCGGCACCGGAATTCGCCAGGCAACCGGTGACGTCTTCTGGAACACGGCTTCCGCTTGGCGGTCGAATACTTCCAGTCGGGCCGCCCCGGCGATACCGGTGTTTCAGCCGTTCATCGACGATTTTGGTTACGGCGGCGGGGCCGCGGACGGCTAAACGCGCCGCGGCCGGTCGGTCCCATCCCGGAAAAGTCATTTGCAAAATTTCGCAAGTGAGGCGAGCGTAGCCCTTAGGGACGGACTCTGCGGCGAGGCATGCCGATGGCGACCGACAATCTGGGATTGGAGTTCTCGGCCTCGAGGCCGGAGACGGCGGCGGGCTTCGAGGCGGCGATGGACGAGTACATGGTGTTCACCGGCGAGCCCATGCACCGGTTGAAGGACGCCGCGGTCGCCGATCCCGAGTTCGCGCTGGGCTATTGTCTCATGGGCTGCCTGAGATTATTCGCCGGGGTCAGCGGATCGAACCCGCAGGTCGCGGGCGAACTCGCCCTGTCGCGCGACCGGCGCGAGGCCGCAAACCCACGCGAACGCGCCCACATCGACGCCTTCGAGACCGCGGCGGGCGGCGAGATGAGCAAGGCCGGCGCGATGTGGGACGCCATCCTGGCCGATCATCCGCACGACATGATGGCGGCGAAATGCGCCCACGAGGCCTATTTCCTGGTCGGCGAGAGCGCGAACTTGCGCGATTCGGTCGCCGCGATCCTGCCGGCCTGGGACGAGTCGCTGCCCTATTACGGGTTCCTGCTCGGCATGGGCGCCTTCGGTTACGAGGAGACCGGCGAGTACGAGGTGGCGGAGGAGATGGGCCGCCGCGCCGTCGAAATCGAGCCCGCCGACTGCTGGGCGGTCCACGCGGTCGCCCACGTGCTGCAGATGCAGGGACGGCGCCGGGACGGGATCGGCTGGCTCGACGGGACGGTCAGGCATTGGCGCGACAAGATGTGGCTCAAGGGCCATCTGTGGTGGCACCTCTCGATCCAGCTGATCGAGGACGGCCAGATCGACCGCGTCCTGCAGATTTTCGACGACTACATTTCGGACTGCGACGAGGACCAGGTCACTCGATTGATGGACTGCTCGTCGCTGCTGTTGCGGCTCGAGCTCGCCGGCGTCGAGGTCGGCGAGCGCTGGCACCAGGTCGTCCCGAAATGGCTCAAGCACATGGACGAACACGCGATCGGTTTCACCGACGCGCATCTGGCGCTGACTCTGGCCCGGGCCGGCGAGGACGATCGCCTGGCGGAATTCTTCCGGAGTTTGAACGCCTATATCGAGGCGCAGGACAACACCAACCAGGGCATCCTGGCGCGCACCGGCCGCGACCTCTGTCACGGCATGGCGGCCTTCGCCCGGGGCGACTACACCACGGCGGCCGATCGCATTCATCCGGTCCATGACGACATCTGGAACATCGGCGGCAGCAACGCCCAGCGCCAGATGTTCACCCTGACGCTGGTGAAGGCGTTGCTGCGGTCGGAACGCTTCGCCGAGGCCCTGCAGATCGTCGAGCTCTGGGCGACCGAGGTCCCCGCACCCAGCCTATGGCGCGACCTCGCCGAGGCGTTGGAGGGAACCGGGCACGCGGACGGTGCCGTGGCGGCGCGGCGCCACGCGACGGAGCTGGCGAATTGATGAGGCGCCTTGTGGGAAGAGCGCTTCGTGCCTTGAGGACGGCGGGTCAGGTCCCGGTCATTCGGCCGAAATCTTCGAACAACTTCATGTTCTTTTCGACGTCGTAGGGCGCCTCGAGCAGGGTCTCCGCGTCCCATTCGCTGCGCGGGGTGGTGAAGAAGTCGCCGCCATAGACGTGGATCGCGCCGGTCAGGCGCGGGATCGGATTGGTTACCGAATGGACGATGTCGGGGCCCAACGGCGCGGCGTCCTTCTGGCACAACGCCTTGGCGCCGGCGGCCTCGATCTTGCCGCCCGGCTCGCCTTCGATGCGGCGCCAGAAGATGTTGTCCTCGCGCCCGGTATAGACGCCGATCACCGCCCACATCTCGTGATTATGGGGCATGATCGTCATCCAGGGCGCCCAGACCACATTGATGATGGTGAGATCGTCGGAGTTGTGGATTTTTCCTATCTCGCTCTTGTTCGGCTCGCCCAATCCCTTGATCACGGCATCCGGCTCGGCGACGGCGCGGGCCACGACCTCGCGCACCGCCTTGTGGCTGTCGTCCTCCGCCACTGCGGCCCGGCAGTCCTCGATAAACCAATCGACCTCGAACATGACCCCGCCCCTCCATTCGCGATTTCGCGCCAACTTAGCACCACACGTTGCCTTCCGGCCATTAACCCGCTGTCATAGGGACAACCGAAATTCAAGAAACGGGGAGAAGCTCCGATGGCCGAAGGATTCGTTCAGGACAAGGTGATACTGGTGACCGGCGCCGGGCGCGGCATCGGCGCCGAGGTCGCGAAACTCGCCGCCGCCGAGGGCGCCAAGGTCGTGGTCAACGACCTAGGTGCCTCGGTCGAGGGCGAGGGTGCGGACGCCAGTCCGGCCCAAGGGGTGGTCGACGAGATCGCGGCGGCTGGCGGCGAGGCGGTACTCGATGGCGGCAGCATCGCCGAATGGGACGATGCCCAGGCGATGGTGGCGCAGGCGGTCGATACCTTCGGCCGGATCGACGGGGTGATCAACGTCGCCGGCATCCTGCGCGACCGCATTTTCCACAAGATGAGCCCGGAGGAATGGTACGCGGTGCTCGGCGTCCATCTGACCGGCTATTTCCACGTCGCCCGCGCCGCGGCCGAGCACTTCCGCAAGCAGAGCTCGGGCTCGATGGTCCACTTCACCTCGAACTCCGGGCTGGTCGGCAATGTCGGCCAGGCCAACTATGCGGCGGCCAAGATGGGCGTCGTCGGCCTCTCGAAATCGATCGCGCTCGATATGGAGCGCTACCATGTCCGCTCGAACATCGTCTCGCCGTCGGCCTTCACCCGGATGATCGAGACCATCCCGACCAACGACCCGACAAAGGCGTCGCACGTCGAACGCCAGAAGCGCATGCTGCCCGAGAAGATCGCGCCGATGTGCGTCTACCTGATGTCGGACGCGGCCGAGGAGGTCTCGGGACAGGTGTTCTACTGCCGCGCCAACGAGATCATGCTGATGAGCCAGTCGCGGCCGATGCGCTCGGTCCACCGGGACGGGGGCTGGACCTGCCAGACCGTCCACGAGCACGCGATCCCGGCGTTGAAGGCGAACTTCTACCCGCTCGACCGCGGGCGCGACGTCTTCACTTGGGATCCTATTTGAGCGTGGCCGAAATCCGCCTCAGCGAGCACGGCAAGCACATCGCGGTCGTCACCATCGACAACGAGCCGCGGCGCAACGCCATGACACGCGAGATGATGGCCGACCTCGCGGCCCTGTGGGACGAGCTCGAGGCCTCACACCATCGCTGCGTCGTCGTCACCGGCGCCGGCGGCAAGGCGTTCTCGTCGGGCGCCGACATGAGCGGCGATCTCAGCGCCGAGCCCGAAATGGCGGCGGTCATCGCCAAGGGGTTGCTGAAGACCCACGCCTTTCCGAAGCCGATCATCGCGGCGGTGAACGGCGACTGCGTCGCCGGCGGGTTGGAGTTGCTGCTGTCGACCGACATCCGGGCGGCGGCGCCGCATGCCCGCTTCGGCTTGCCCGAGGTCCGCTGGTCGATCTATCCCTTCGGCGGCGCCACGGTGAAGTTGATCCACCAGATCGGCCATGTCCATGCGATGAAATTGCTGCTCACGGCGGACCTGATCGACGCCGAGGAGGCGGCGCGGATCAACCTCGTCAACCAAGTGGTGCCGGCCGACCATCTGATGGACTGGGCGCTCGATGTGGCCGGGACCATCGCCGCCAACAGCCCGTCGGCGGTCCAGGCGGTCAAGCGCAAGATCGCCGGCGAGATCGCTGGCCACGCCAAGGCGCAAGAATCGGCGGAACAGGCGCTCGGCGACGCGGTCCGCAAGGGCCCCGATTTCGAGGAAGGTGTCGCGGCGTTCTTGGAGAAACGCAAGCCGAACTACGAGTGAGTCACCAAAAAATCCGGGGACACGATGGCGAAAGGTATTGCCGACCAGTAACAACTCGCCGGTATCGTGTCCCCGGATTTTTCAGTCGAACAGCGCCGCCAACCGGTCGCGTTGCAACTTCCCCGTCGTGGTCAGCGGTAATTCTTCGCTCGCAATGAAGCGGTAGCGGCGGGGAATCTTGTAGGCCGCCAGCAGGTCCCGGCAGTAATCCATCAGATCGTCCTCCGTCACCACCGCATCCGCTTCGAGAACCACCACCGCCGCCACGGCTTCGTCGAGCCGCTCGTCCGGCACGCCGGTGACGTAGACCTGGTCGATCGCAAGGTGGTCCGACAGCACCGCCTCGACCTCGGCCGGCGCCACGTTGATGCCGCCGGTCTTGATCATCTCTTTCAGGCGCCCGCGATAGGTGAGATATCCGTCCTCGTCGAGCACGCCGAGATCGCCAGTCCCGAGAAAGCCGTCCGCATCGAAGACCTCCTTGGTCCGCCCCTTGTCGCCGAGGTAGCCCTTCATCGTGTGGCCGCGCACGCGAATCTCGCCGGGCTCGCCGGCGGCCTGCGCTTCGCCCGTATCGGGATCGGCGATCATGATCTCGCAGCCCTCGAGCGGCGGCCCGGACGAGACCAGCCGCCGTTCGAGCGGCTCGTTTGCATGGATGACGCAGGAATTGCCGTAGGCCTCGGTCAGGCCGTAGACGTTGGAAATCTCGGCGACACCCAGATCGACCGCCATTTGGACCTGTGCCGGCGTGCCGATGGTCGTCCCGGCCCGGAGCGAGGAGAGGTCGCGCATGGGGCGGTCCGGATGCTCCCACATCGGCCGCACCATGGCCGGCACGCCGTAGAACACGGTGCAGCGTTCCTCCTCGATCAGCCGCAGCGCCTCGCCGGGCTCGAAATGGTGCTGCAGGACGATCGAGCCGCCATGGGTCGTCAGCGCGAAGAGGGCGTTGACGCAGGCGTAGGACCAGAACAGGCCGACGCCGAGCCACAGCCTGTCCGCCTCGGTCAGGCGCAGGCGCTCGCCGATGCCCCACATGTTGTCGATCAGCCCCGAATGGTGCAGCGGCACGCCCTTGGGCAGCGCCGTCGAGCCCGAGGTGTAGAGGATGCAGGCGGTGTCGCCGGGATCGACCGCCCGCTGGGCCGTGTCGATCGCATCGTCGCCGACCGCGGCGCCGAGCGCCGGCAGTTCCTCGAAGCGGACCGCGTCCGCCGGGCCGTGGTCGACGACCATGTAGTGCGGCACCGGGTCGAGGCCGGGCTCGCCCGCGACCTCTTCCAACAGGGCCGTGAGGTCGCGGTCGCGGAACCGCGGTTCGAACACCAGAAACTCGACCCTTGCATGGCCGAGCTGATAGGCGATCTCGCGCGCCGTCGCCCAGGTGTTGAGCGCCACGACCTCGGCGCCGAGGGTCATCGCGGCGAAATAGGCCACCAACCACTCGACCCGGTTGCCCATCAGGATCGCGAGGCGCTCGCCCGGGCCTAGGCCTAGTTCATGCAATCCCTTGGCGTGGCGGCGCACCTCGGCGCGGAATTCCCCGTAGGTCAGGCGGTGCCCTGGGTCGGCGAGATACGGGCGGTCCGGATAGCGCGCCGCCATCTCGTCCATCAGGTCGGGCGCGGTTCGGCTTGCCGGCCGCTCCATGGGACGCCTCAATAGCCCTTGTCGGGAATCGCCTCAAAGAGCGGTTTGACCCGCGGGTCGACCTGGCGGTGGTTGTAGTAGTCGATCGCCGGCTTGTAGAAGTCGAACACCCGGCGCAGCTCGCCGACCGGCTCGCCATGGGCGTCGACGCGCAGGTCGACACGGGCGAAATCCTTGTCGTCGTAGACCAACAGCGCCGCCGACTTCTGCCCGCCCTTCTGGCCGCCGGCGTCGCGGCCGGTCTCGATCGCGCGCATCAGGCGCTCCTCCAAGGGATCAAGCGGCCTCTCGTGGAACCCCTCTTCGATCGCCTCGAGGATGTGCTCGCCCAGCAGTACGTTGCCAAGCGCGATGAAGTTGTCGTGCAAATGATGGCCGGCCCAGTCGCGATTCTCCTTGCCGGTGCGGGCGGCGGTGTGTCCGTCGTCGTCGATCGCGCCGAGCTGGCGGAACTCGCAGTTGGGATCGCCGGCGGCGAGCTGCTCGACCACCGCCGGCGCCTTGTTGCCGAGCTCGAGCAGCTTGAGCCCCCTCAGGCCGAGCCGCTGGTCGGCGATCGCCATGATCGCAACGGCGCCGCGGCGGGGCGCCACGAACGGCACCCGGACGCCGACCGCGAGCGAGCGGGTCGCCGTCGCGATGCCGAGCCGGCCGGTCGCGGGATCGCGGGCAATGGCGGTGAAGGTCATCGAGTACTCCCTTTCATAACTCCTCAATACTGGTAGCGCCGCAACCCGCCGTCGACCGGGATCACGGTGCCGGTGATGTAGCGCGCCGCGGGCGAGGCGAGGAAACAGACCAGGTTGGCGATGTCCTCGGGCTGGCCGTACTCGCCGACGGGAATTTCGTTCTCCGACTGCCATTGGCGGTATTCCGGCGTGTAGTTGCGCAGGATCTGTTCGCTCATGATCCGGCCCGGCGGGATGCAGTTGACGGTGATGCCGAACTTGCCGACATCGCGCGAGAGACCCTTGGACCAGGCGTGCATCGCCGCCTTGGCGCAGAACGCGCCGTTGATGCCGTCGGGCTCGGACTTGCCGGTGATGTTGACGATGCGGCCCCACCCTTTCTCGATCATCCGGTCGAGCAGCTTGTGGGTCAGTTGGCGCTGGCGGGTGAAGTTGAGGGTGATCGCCTCCTCCCACTGTTCCTCGCCGGTGTCGAGCTCGAAGGCGCGGCTGCCGCCGGCGTTGTTGACGTGGATGTCGACCCCGCCGAGCCCGTCGAGCGCGGCTTGCGATATCTTCGCCGGCGCGTCGTCCGCCATCAGGTCGCACTCGACGATCACCGGCTCCGGGCCGCCGGCCGCCGCGATCTCGCCCGCCACCTCCTCGAGCAAATTGCGCCGCCTGGCGACGATCGCGAGCCGCACGCCTTCCGCGCCGAGCGCCAAGGCGATGCCGCGGCCGATCCCGGTGCTGGCCCCCGTGACGAGCCCGGCCTTGTCCCGAATATTCAGCTCCATGCCTCACCCTCCTCCGGCGAATCCCGAGCCCGGCATCAAGCACCCCCCGCCGGGGAATGACAAGATGCCCGCGTGGTCCGGCCCCATTGGCGGCATTGGTGGGGCGTCGATATGGTCCCGCCCGACATGTCCGGGACATTACCGAGCGAACGGGCGATGCCAAGATTTTCCTCGATCTCCATATCGGATGTAATGATGTGCCTGGTCAAGCACCGGAGAAGGGCTAATGAGGAGCGTCAAATCAACCCGGTGCTCATCTGGGGAACGTCGGATTAATTGACTCTCGGCATTAATAATAGCACCATAAAATGCGCCACGGCCTTGTATAACCTTTGTTGGAAAACCGGAAAGGAAGGTCGATGCGGAGGGTATTGGTTACCGCACTCAGTGTTGCAGCGTTGCTGGCCGCCGCCATGACGGGTCCGGCGCAGGCTGCGAAGTCGCGTGGCCTGTCAGTACCACTTAAAACGAGTGAGTCTGCGAACGCGCCTATCGAAGCGGAGGTGGAACTTTACGGTTCGTCGTACGCCCTCGTAATCGGCATTGACGATTACACCACGGGCTGGCCCAAACTCGACCTCGCGGTGAAGGACGCCAAGGCAGTCGCGAAGGAACTTCGACTGCGAGGCTTCGAGGTTACGTTCAAACAGGATTTAACGTCAGAACAGCTTAGACAAACGTTAAGGAGATTTTTCGCCATCAAGGGCCGTGATCCGGATGCCCGATTGTTTCTATGGTGGGCGGGGCATGGCCACACCATTGCCGGCGAGGGCTATTTGGTCCCTACCGACGCACCCCCAGCAAATGACCCTGATTTCCTCGTCAAAGCCCTTCACATGCGGGACTTCGGCGGACTGATGCGTCTGGCGCAGGCCAAGCACGTTCTGTCGGTTTTCGATAGTTGCTTCTCGGGAACAATCTTCACGGCGCGGGCCGGTGCAGCACCCGCGGCAATCACACGGAAAACGACCAAGCCGGTTCGCCAGTTCATCACCTCGGGTGATGCGGGCCAGGAGGTTCGCGACGATGGGAGCTTCAGGGAATATTTCCTTCGTGCGATCCGGGGCGACGAACGAGCTGACTTTAACAAAGACGGCTATGTAACGGGCCAGGAACTTGGGCTGTTCATGAACCAGAAAGTCTCCGAACTTACCAGAGATGCACAAACGCCCAAGGCCGGGAAACTTCACGACGTAAAATACAATCAAGGCGATTTCGTGTTTGCTCTTCTCGGACCGCAAAAAAAGGCGCCTAGTAGGGCTCCGGCAAGTGGCGCATCAACGTTTGATCAGCGACAGTTGGATCTCTTGTTTTGGCAGACCATCAAAGACAGCAATAACGCCGCTATGTACCAAGAATATTTATGGCAGTTTCCGAATGGAACTTTCTCGGGATTGGCAAAGCTCAAGCTGAATCAGTTGAAGAAACGGACGAGACTTCAGACTCGCAAGAAAAAACCGGTTGTCGATGAGAAGAAGCTTCAACAAAAACGCGATAGGGAACGCGAGCGTCTTGCCGCAAAGACGCGAAGGCAAGAGGAACTTAAAAGAGAAGGTTTACGTAAAGCAGAAGTGGCGCGCCAGCGTGCTGCCGCTGAAAGAGCATTCCAGAAAGAACGCGAGCGTGCTGCCGCAGAGACGCTACGGCAAGAGGAGCTTAATAGAGAACGCGATCGTCAAGCAAAAGAGGCGCGCATGCGTGCTGAGTTGAAACAAGAATACGATCGTCTTTTAGAGGAACAGCGCAAATTACAAGCCGAACTCAAGAAAGAGCGCCAGCGTGTTGCCGCTGAAGCGGCAGCCAAGAGAAATCGCGCGCGCGCCGCCGCTAGAGAGGAAGCCAGGAGAGAACGTGAACGTAGAATAGAAGAAGAAGAAGAACGTGAACTTGATGAGCGCGATGCGGAGGGCTGGTAAGTAGAGTCAAACTACTCCTAGTCATTCATGGAATCCGACCTATCCACGGCCAGCCGTTTGCCGCGAGTCCCCACTCTTGAGTCAAAAATCCGCCTAAAATACCGCGTGCGCTGTGGCCGATTGTCGATAATCGGGGTCGGATTAGGGGACAAGCACTCTAGGTTTCCCCAGCGCCCTCCAAACGACTCATGCGGCATTTCTATCGTGGGTAAAAACCGGGCTAGATATAGATATGCACCCGGAAATCCGCACAAATAAACGGCCTTAATCGGAGGCCTGTTCCGCCGCGGCGCGGACGTTGTCGTAGTTCGCCCGGGTGAAATCGATCATGTAGTCCATGTAGGAGATCGGCGGGTATTTCGGCGGGTTGCCCGGCCCATGGCAGCTCGGCAGGCACTCCAGCACATGGTCGACGTGGCAGTCGAAGAAGAATGGGATCGCGTAGCGGTCCTCGCCACTGCTGTTGAACGCCCGGTGCGGGGTCGAGAGGAACCGCTCGTTGGTCCAGCGCTTCGCCAGGTCGCCCGAGTTGACGATGAAGGCGCCAGGGATTGCTGGGGCGTCGATCCAGGCGCCGTCGGTGCGGCGGACCGAGAGGCCCGGCACCTCGTTCTGCGCCAGCATGGTGAGGAAACTGGTGTCGGTATGAGGTGCGATGCCGAATTCCGACTCCTGGTAGGTCTCGACCGGCGGATAGTGCGACAGCCGCAGCGTGTACGCCGGCTCGGAAAAGGCCTCGTCGAAGAAATCCGCCGGGAGGTCGAGCGCCATGGCGTAGACCGGCAGCATGCGGGCGCAAAGCGCCGCCATCGTCGCGCAGTACTCCAGGCAGGTCTCGCGGAAGCCCGGCAGCCCACCCGGCCACAGGTTGGTGGTGCGGAACGGCTTGCCGGCGATCACGTCCGGGTGGTCCGCCGGCAGCTCGCGCTTGAGAAACAGCGCCTCGACCACGTTCGGGTTGTCGGCGACCTTGTCGAAGGCGTTGGCCCGGTTGACGCTGGTGCGCAGCGGCATGTAGCCGACGTTGTGCTCGTTTTGCCGGATCGCGAGCTTGGCGTCCTCGGAGAGCGCGTGGAACTCCCTGGTCGCGGCGAACACCCGGTCGACGAGGTCCTGCTTCACGCCGTGGCCGGCAAGACAATAGAACCCGATGTTCTCCAAGGCGTGGCGTAATTGCGCGCCGGCGTCCTCGAGCGTCCCTTCCTCGCCGGCGAAATAAGCGGCAACGTCGATGACCGGAATGTCACCGCTATCGGCCGGCGTCTCGGGCTTGGCGCTCATAATCCGTTGTCTTTCATCATTCGGCTTATCCGCCCGCACTATAGCGGGTTTAGCCGGTTGTCGGGAAGCCGAAGGCGCTCGCCGGCTCGAGCCCGAACGGGTTGTCGCGGCCGAGGCGTCCGACCATGGCGTCGACGAGGGGTGCGGCGGCGCAGACCTGATCGAACTGCGCCTCGGTCAAATCCAGGCCGGCGGCCTTGACCGCCGCCGCCACCCGGTCGCGGACCGCACCGTCGGCGCCGGAGGGCTCGGCCGGCTTGGGCGGGTCGGCGGGCGAAATCTCGGCCGCCGGGTCGAGCGCCGGCCGCCGCTCGCGCCACGGGGTCGCGCGCTCGTAGGCGTCGCCCGCCCGCAACACCGCGGCGTCGTCGAACGGCCGCCCGGCGATCTGCATCGAGAGCGGCAACCCGCTATGGCTGAAGCCGATGCAGAGCGCCAGCACCGGCCCACCGGTGACGTTGAAGGGGGTGGTGATTCCGGGCTTCTCCCAGAACGCGAGCGTGCGGTACGCGTCGAACCGGGGCGCCGGCCCATAAGTCCCGGCGGTCATCAGCAAGTCGTACTTGGCATAGACCTCGGTCATCGCCGCGAGCTCCATGCGGCGCGCGCGCTGCGCCTGAACGTAGTCGGCGGCGCCGATCAGGCAAGCTGGTAGCGACCGGCCGAGAAAGTCCGCGCCGAAATCGCCGGGCCGCCGGCGGAGTGCGGCCTCGTGGACCGAATAAAGCTCGGACTCGGCGATCGTCACCTTGATGTCGGTATAATGCTGCAGCGGGCGGAGACGGGTGTCCTCCAACTCGGCGCCGAGATCGGCGAGCACCGCCAGCGCCGCCTCCATCGCCGAGCGCGCCTCTTCGTTCGCCGGCAGGTCGTCCTCCCAGAAATGACGCACGACGCCGATCCTGACCCCCTCGAGGTCGCCGCCCAGCGCCGCCCGGTAATCGGGAATCTCGGCCTTGGCGCTCGCCGGGTCCCGGGGGTCGTATCCGGCGATCGCCCGGGTCACGATCGCCGCGTCCTCGACCGTCCAGGTCAAAGGGCCGCAATGGTCGAAGGTCCATGAATTGGCGATCACCCCGGCGCGGCTGACCAATCCGTAGGTCGGCTTGAAACCGGCGAGGCCGCAAAGCGAGGCCGGATTGCGGATCGAGCCCCCGGTGTCGGAGCCGAGCGCGGCCGGCAGCAGCCCCGCCGCCACCGCCGCACCCGAGCCGCTCGACGAGCCGCCGGTCACGTGGTCGACATTCCAGGGATTGCGCGCCGGCGGCCACGGCAGGTCGAAGCTTGGGCCGCCATGGGCGAACTCGTGGGTCGCGAGCTTGCCGGCCAAGACCCCACCGGCCTCGAGCAGCAACGCCGTCGTGGTCGCATGGCGGTCCGGCACGTGGTCTTGCATGACCTTGGAGTGGCCGGTCGTGCGTATGCCCTCGGTCTCGTAAATGTCCTTCAGGCCGAACGGCACGCCGTGCAGCGGGCCGCGGTAGTCGCCGCCGGCGATCTCGGCCTCGGCCGCCTTGGCCTGCTCCATCGCCAGCTCGAATGTGGGCGTGATGAAGGCGTCGAGTTGCGCGCCGACCGCCGCGATGCGGTCGAGATAGGCCGCCAGGAGCTCGACCGGGGAGAGCTCGCCCTTCTCGATCAGGCGCGCGGCCTCGGCGACGGTGAGATAGTGCAGCTCTTCGCTCATCGGGACCCCTATGCCATTGCCGGCCCAGCGGCAAAGGCGCCGCAGAGGTTCACTGTGTATAGCGGTTGCTTTCTTTCTCGTCATCCCGGGCGGCGCATAGCGGCGACCCGAGACCCATTCCAGAGAACACACGAGTGGCAATAGCGGTTCGCTCGTTTACCGGACTGGGTCCCGGATCGGTTCCGCTCCGCGGTCCCGTCCGGGATGACGTGAAGATGTGGTGATTCCAGCTTGCGTCGCCGGGGCTGCGGGCTACTGTTTTGCCCCTCCACAACCTCTAGGAAACGTGACAAATGAACTGGACCGAGCGCAGGCAGCGATTTCGCGCCCATCTCGCCGGGGACACGTGCGTCCATCCCGGCTCCGTCTACGACCCGATTTCGGCGCGCATCGCCGAGGACCTCGGCTTCGAGGTCGGCATGTTTGCCGGTTCCGTCGCCTCGATGACGGTGCTCGGCGCGCCCGATCACATCGTCCTCACCCTTTCCGAGTTCGCCGGCCAGGCCTACCGCATCTGCCGCGCCGGCAACCTGGCGCTGCTGGTCGACGCCGACCACGGCTACGGCAACGCGCTCAACGTCAAGCGCACGGTCGAGGAGCTGGAGACCGCGGGCGTTTGCGCCCTCTCGATCGAGGACACCGATTTGCCGCAGCCCTTCGGCAAGCTGGGGCAGCCGCAGCTGCTGCCGATCGAGCAGGGTGTCGGCAAGATGAAGGCGGCGCTCGAAGGCCGTCAGGACCCGGATTTGGTGATCGCCGGGCGGACCAGTGCCGTCGGCTGG
>JASLSL010000301.1 GCA_030743445.1 Alphaproteobacteria bacterium | reverse complement strand
GACCGGCCGACGTCGCTGCTGCCGGAAGGTGAATCGGCGAAGCGCGAACTGCCGCCGATCCCCGGCGCCAAGTGGGTCGAGACCCGCAAGGTCCACATGGCGCCGAAGCCCGGAAGCGACCTGATCGGCGAGCCGATTCCGGCCGATCCCGCGGTCCAGCGCCGCCGCG
The DNA here is from genome assembly GCA_030743445.1 of Alphaproteobacteria bacterium. Lineage (GTDB taxonomy): Bacteria > Pseudomonadota > Alphaproteobacteria > UBA8366 > UBA8366 > JASLSL01. Next base: position 9,360 of record JASLSL010000301.1, on the reverse strand, counting down.
ACGAAGTCCTGGGCGGTGCGACGCAGGCCAAGAAGTTCGCCCTCAAGGACGGCGAGGCGCTGATGAGCCCGAGCGACCGGTTGCGCGAGCTCGGCAATCTCGCCGACGAGATGGAGCTGCTCTACTTCAGCAGCCTCGGGAATTAGGCCGGTGCGCCGTTGGGGCGAATGGGCCTCGCTCGCGGTCAGTGCCGCGATCGCCGTGGTGATCCTGCTGCGGTTGGTCGAGGCCGTGCCCCAAGCGGTCGAAGCCGCGGCCCCGACGCCCCCGGAGAAACCGGTTACCGAACGGCTCGTGCTGCCACCGCCGACAAGCATGACGGCGGTGGTTCTCCCTCCGCCGCCGCCCATGCCCGACCGGGCGGTGGCGGTCGAAGCCGAGCCGCCGGCGGCACCATCCCGCGACGTGACGCCGATGCGTCCCGCGCGCGAGGCGGTGTCGCCGGTCGAAATCGAAAGCCTCGAGCGGCCGGAGTCGAAGGGCAAGAAAGCGCCGCCCGAGCCGCCAGAGCCCAAACTTGTAGCGCCGATGAAGCCGGCGCCCAAACTCGCGGCGGCGCCCCGGCCGCAACCGGAAATCCGCGCGTCCGTCGTTCTGGACCATCCGGAACCGCCGGTCGAGACCGCGCCGGTCAAGATCGACCCGCTCGCGAAATCATCCGAGCGGATTGACGAGACCGAGCCCGAGGCCGAACCGGCTGCCGTCAAAACCGTCGCCGCCGGGCGCGCCGCGCGCGCCGCGGTGATGTCGGGACGGGCGCTGCTGAAGCTCTTCGAGCACGGCAAGGGGCCGCGCATCGACATCGCCTGGCCGGACAGTGGGCGGGAACGCGAGGCGCTGTTCGAGACCTTCATCGCGTGCTACGGGATGGTCGTCGCCCTGATCGATCGCGACGGCAGACTGTTCGTCGACGCCGGTCGGGCGAGAGAGCATTGGAAAATCAATCTCGACCGTTTCAGCGGCTTCGTGCGCAAGTCGGGCGGTACCCGGACCAGCGGCGAGGCGCGCCACAAGCGCGACATTCGCCGGCGTCATCCGGCGAGCGCCGGCGCCGACCTGATCCGGGTCTTCCCGCGACCGGTCGACGCCCTGTTGTTCGGCGGCCTTCGCGAGTTGATCGGCCCAGATTACGTCAAGACCGGCTCGCTCCAGGCGCGCTACGCCGCCAGCGGCCACACGGTCTTCGTCGAGGACATCGTCGTCGATGGCGTTCCCCTTGAAGGCCGCGTGGCGCTCGCCGGCGCGGCGAAGAGGTCATGCCGGTGAGTGGAAGTGGAATCCCGGCGATGGCAGGCAAATTTGGATCTTTCGCGATCTTGATGCTCGGCCTCATCGCCGCGATGCCCGCGTTTGCCGCGAGCGAGGCGCTGGTTGCCTTGCACGCGTCGGACGACGCCTCGTGGCGGCGCGAATCCGCGATCCAGGAATTGCTGAGCCGGAACCTCGGGTTCGACGAGGTCCGGGTCCTGTTCGACGCGACCCCGCGCGAGATATCCGGCCAGGTTGCGGAATTCCTCGCCCGGGCCGGTACGGCAGAGGACCGCCGGCTGGTCTGGGTCAGCGGACCGGGCGAGGGCGCCGATAGCCCGTGCCCGGCCGGTAGGCCGACGCCTGTAGGACCGACCGCGCTGACCCTGATGATCGCGCCTTCGTGCTTCGCCGAGATGCTAGTACTACCGCCCGGAACCCGCCATTTCAGCATTTCGAGCGCCGCCCCGCGCGATCCTAGAGCGGGTGGTAGGCCGTCCGGGAAGGCCGCCCGGCCGCCGATCGCGATCCTGGCGCTGCCGTCCGACGGGGCCCGGTTCATCGCCCGCGCCGACCGGATTGTCTTCGAGGCGCTCGAGAACGCACGCTCGGACAAACTGGCGCCCGCCACGCTGCTCCGGATGTTGCGCCATCGATTTCGCGAGGACGGCAGCAATTACACGCCGACCCTCGATGCGGCCCCGGCGGATGCGGCCTGGAGCCGCCGGCTGCTGGCGCCGCCGCCGGAGCAACTCGACGAGCGGCATGCCGCCGTCGGACCCGGACGCTTCAGCGGCCGGCTGGCCTGGCCGCGGGGAAGACGGTTGCCGCTATACCGGTCGGGGGAGGAGGCAAGCGAGCCCGTACTGACCCTGCCGGGTCGGCGCGCGGTGACGGTGCTCCGCACCAACCGCGGGGGCACCATGGCGTTCGTGCGCACGGCGCGGGCCTATTACGGATGGGTGGTGATCGATGAGCTCGAATGAAAGCATCCGCCGGATCGCGGTCCTGCTGGCGCTGGCCTTGCTGCCGGCAGCCTGCACCACGGTCCGTTACCAGGCCGAGGGCGATCAAAACCAGCAGGCCGAGTCCCAACCCTTCGACCGCGCGGTCAGCTATCGCGTCGAGCGGGCGTTCTACCGGACGCCGCCGAATTGCGCGCTGGTGCTGCCGCTCAAGACCAAGCTGAAGGACAGCCGGGCGGCCCGCACGATCGAGAACGCGATCGGCCGGCAACTCTCGACGCGTATCGACCGGGTGATCGTGCCCGGCGCCCGCGACCGCATCGTCCGCCGGATCGCGGTCGATCCCGCCACCGCGGACGGCCGCCGCCGGCTCGCCGATTCGACCCGCTGCGATACCGTGGTCGAGGCCGAGACCACCGGCATCGAGACGACCTACGCGCTGGTTTGGGCCGAGGCCCGGTTCGGCCTCACGGTCAGGATGTTGCGGGCGCGCGACGGCGCCTTGCTGTGGCGCGCCTCGCACAAGGCCCAGCGGTCCGAGGGATCGCTGCCGCTTTCGCTGTTCAGCATCCCGATCGGCGCTTTCCAGGCCGGCAAGTTCAAAAACGACCAGGACGTTTTCCCCTCGATGGTCGAGGACGTCGCCCGGCGTATCATGGCGAGCCTGCCCGATATGCGCGGCATGCGGGACAGCCAGGTCACCGGGCGGCGCTAGCCCCCGGTTTACTTGAATTTGAGCAAACCGGGCGATCGGATAGACTAAGAACCGTGGATCCACTGGACAGGGAAAAGCATGGCGATCCGTCCGGACAAGGGAGCATCGGTCGCGATCAACATGGTCGCGGTCATATGCCTGGCGGCTTTCGGCCTGTTCGCCGCAAGCACGGGCGGCTTCGCGCAATCGCGCCCGTCCTTCGGGGCGGACGAGATTCTGCGCCTGCCCTACGACGCCGTGCCCGGCGAGATCGTCGTCGAATTCCGCGATCGGGTGCGGGCGTCCGAAGCCACGGTCGATACCGCGGGCGAGACGATCAACCTCAACGACTTGCTGGGCGAGGGAACACGGGTCGCCGAGACCCTGAACCAGATCGGCGGGGTCGTCGTCGATGTCCCCGCCCTTCGCGAGGGCAGAGACGTCGACGAGGTATTGAACATCCTGCGCGGCAACCCGGCGGTCGCCGCTGCCGAGCCCAACTACGTCTATTACATGCTGGGCCGGCCTTCGGACCCGATGGTCGGTGAGATGTGGTTCCTCGAGAAGATTTCAGCCTTCAAGGGATGGGACTATCGATCGACCAGCCCGAATGTCGTCGTCGCGGTGATCGACAGCGGAATCCATTTCGACCACGAGGATCTACAAGGGCAAATCTGGCGTAACCCCGGCGAAATTCCGGACAACGGCAGGGATGACGACGGCAACGGTTATAAGGACGACGTTCGCGGCTGGAATTTCTTCGCCAACAACGGTCACGTCGGGGCCGAGTTCGTGCGCGCGACGGCCAAGTGCAAGCGTCGCAAGGGCGAGGCTTGGTATGAGTATCATGGCACCCATGTGGCGGCGACGATCGGCGCGATCGGCAACAATCGACGTGGCGTTGTCGGGGTCACCCAACGGGTACGGATTATGCCGCTCAAGGTGTTCGGCGGTCCGTGCGGCGCGACCAAGCTGTCGCATTTGATCCGGGCGGTTAAGTACGCGACGGACAGCGGGGCACATGTCATCAACATGAGCCTCGGCGGGCCCAGCTCGTCCGCGATCCTGCGCCGCCAGATCGAGGCGGCGATCAAGCGCGGCATCATCGTCGCGGCCGCCGCCGGCAACAACGGCAGCGATAACGATGTCCGGCCGATGTATCCGGCGAACTATCCCAGTCCGGGCCTGATTTCGGTCGCGGCGACGGATCGAAAGGATTCGTTAGCCAAATTTTCGAATTACGGCCTGAAGACCATCGACCTCGCGGCCCCTGGCGTAGATATCCTAAGCGCCGTACCGGGCACCGGCGGGGGCGGAAGAGCGAAAAGCGATTACCGCAAGCTCAACGGCACCTCGATGGCGACGCCGATCGTCGCCGGCGTCCTCGCCCTTATGCGGGCGCACAATCCGAAAATCTCGAACCTCGAGATCGAGAAGCTGTTGTTGGGGGCTGTCGATCCGGTGCCCGGGTTGAGGAAATCGATCATCACCGGCGGCCGGCTGAATCTGGAGAAAGCGCTCAGGAGCGTCTCGCTCTGGAAGGAAAAATCGCCGGCGCCGAAACCCAAACCGTCGGCCGGCAAGCCGAAGCCGCGCCCGAAGCCGATCGCCAAGAGGCCGCGGCCGCGACGTCCCGGCGGCACCGCGCCGGCGCCGCGCCGCGAGTGCACGCCGAACGACATCCTGCGCGCCGCACCCGGTTGCGGGTGAGGGGGCGGAAATGAAGCGGCTCAACGTCCTTTACTACATTGTGCTCGCCGGAGGGATTGCCTTCGCGCTCTGGATTGGCTCGACGATGAAGGAGGACGCCAAACCGGTAACCGAGCGCGAGTTCCTGGTCGCGACGTCGGCGTCCCTCGACGCGGCGACATTGCAGCGCCGCTTGCACAAGTTGTCGGCCAAGGTCTCGCCCCTGAAGGCGCTCGCCGGCACGATTTTCGTGGTCAAGGTTGCAAGCAACCGCGAGGATGCCGAAATCATGGCCACGATCAGGCAGGTGCCGGGCGTCGAGACCGTCGAGCCCAACGCCAAGGTGCGTATCCAATGAAGGCGGCTCCAGTGCGAGTGCTGATTGCGGCCTTGGCGTGCGCGTTCCTCGCGACCGCCGCCCTCGCCGCCGAGAAGGAGGGCGAGAAGGCGACGCCGCGGAAGCAGCGGCATGAAGTTGTCCGCATCCTCGCCGACCAGTTGTTGGAGAGCCTCAACCGCGACGCGCGCGAGACGGCGCTGCGGGAGAGGCGCGAAAAGAACTGGAAGGAGCGCCTGAAGGAATCCGCCTGGGAGGTGCGCAAGTGGTGGAAGGGCGATGAGGCGACCGCCGAGCCGGTGCGGCGGATCGCACTCTGGCCGTTCTGGAAGGACAAGTCGGTCGTAACCGAGGATTTTGCCCAGATGCTCAACGACTCCCTGTTGGCCGCATTGATCCAGGGCAAGGGCGCGAACGACCGCTACATGGCGCGCGACGAGCTGAAGGTGGTGACCCGGGAACTCGACGAATTCAGCTCGCTTCGCGAGGCCTCGGAGAAGATCAGCAACCTGATGCGTCAGGCCGGGGCCGACGTGCTGATCATCGGCGAGGTCAAACCCGATCCCGCCGGCAAATCGGTCCACGTGCATTACGACGCGGTGAAGGTGGCGAGCGGCGAAGTGGTCGCGACGACGTCTTGGTACACGCTGAGATACGACTTCGACCAGACCGCGGCCGTTGGCGTCAACGAGGCGATCGAGGCCGGCGCCCGGCACTTCCGGAAATCCCTCTCGACGATCAGGACGGTGCGGCCCCAGGGCATCCGTTATCGCGACAGCGGCGTACAGACGCCGTTCGGCAAATGGCTCGCCGGGCGCGTGATCGCCGCCCTCAAACAGTCCGCCGGGCGCGGAGAGACCATCATCATCGGCGACGCGGTGGTGCCCGAGAGCAAGTTCCGCAAGCGCGGGCTGAAGCTTTCCGAACGCACCGCCGAGAGCGAAATGATTGCCGAAGCCTCGGGCGACTATGTCTTGAGCGGCGAATACTGGGACCTCGGCGATACCGTCGATCTGCGCCTCAAGATGTCGAGCGGCGCCGGCAACGATGTCTCTTGGCAAGGCAACGTGCGGCGCGAGTCGATCTCTGGCGACCTCGCCCTCAAGCCGACCAAGGACTACCGCGACGAGCGCAAGAACGACAATCTCGGCCCGATTACGCTCAGGATCAGCAGCAACCGTGGCCGCAACCCGATCTACAAGATTGGCCAGAAAATGATGCTGTTCGTCGAGGCGAGCCAGGACAGCTACCTGTATTGCTTCTACCGCCAGGCCGACGGTTCGGTGATGCGCATCTTCCCGAACCGGCATCACGGCGACGCACGGATCGCCGGTGGGTCGCCGCAGAAAATTCCAGGCCAGAGCATGAAGTTCGACTGGACGATCGCCGAGCCGGTCGGCACCGAGATCGCCAAGTGCCACGCCTTCGACCGCGACGTCGAACGGAGTCTGCCGCGGATGATCCGCAAGCTCGACTTCGAACCGTTGCCCTATCGCTCGCTGGCGGAGGTATCGGCGGCGCTGCGCCAGATCCGCGGCGTCGGGATCGCCGAGACCAGCATCGTCGTCAACGTGGAGCGCTGAGCCGCATGGCGAAGCGGACATTTACGTTCCTGGCCGGGCTGCTTGCCGTCGGACTTTCGGCGTCCGGCGTCGTGGCCGAAAGCCGTGGCCTGACGGTCAAGCTGCGTGCCAGCGAGGCGCCGGGTGCGGCCGCAGCGGGCGAGGCCGAGCTCTATGGCGCCAGCCATGCGCTGGTGATCGGGATCGACAACTACAACGCCGGCTGGCCGCGGCTCTCGATGGCGGTCAACGACGCCAAGCTGATCGCCGCCGAGCTCGAGAAGCGGGGTTTCGACGTGACCCTCGAGACCGACCTCGGGACGGTGGCGTTGCGCCGGACGCTCCACGAGTTCTTCGTCGTCAAGGGCGCCGATCCGAAGGCTCGGCTCTTCGTCTGGTTTGCCGGGCACGGCTATACCGAGGACGGCGAGGGTTATCTGGTGCCGGCCGACGCGCCGCGTCCCGAGACCGGCACCGAGTTCCGGCTCAAGGCGTTGCCGATGCGCGACTTCGGCACCTTCGTGCGACTGGCGCGCTCGAAACACGCCCTGACGGTGTTCGATGCGTGCTTCGCCGGGACGGTGTTCGACAGCCAGCGCTCGATGCCGCCGCCGGCGGTGACCCGGGCGACCACCTTGCCGGTACGCCAGTTCCTGACCTCGGGCGATGCCGGGCAGACGGTGTCCGACGACGGCGCCTTCCGCGAGCTTTTCATCCGTGCGCTCAATGGCGAGGAGAGGGCCGACGCCAATGGCGACGGCTACGTCACCGGGACCGAGATCGGCCTGTTCCTCGGCGACCGCATGACCAACCTGACCCGGGCGCGCCAGACGCCGCGCTATGGCAAGCTGCGTGACAAGGACTACGACCGGGGCGATTTCGTCTTCGCCCTGCCGAGTGCCCCGGCGCCGGTGATCGTGCCGCAGACCGTTGTCGACGCGGCCGAAGTCGCGTTTTGGCAATCGATCGAAGACAGCACCGATCCCGCCGACTTCGAGGATTACCTCAGGCGTTTCCCGAACGGGACCTTCGCCTCGCTTGCAGGGCGCAAGCTCGCCCGGCTGCGTGGCGAGCAGCAGACCGCCGCCATTACCCAGCCCGGATTCGAGCTCGTGCCGATGAACACGGTGATGGTGACGACGACCGTCTCCAATGTGCGCGCCGGACCGTCGAAGGACGCGCGAAAGCTGACGACGCTGGTCTCCCGGACCAGGGTCGACGTGACCGGCAAGGCGACGAGCCCGCACGGCGAGTGGTATCGGATAGCACTGCCCCGCGGGCGCGAGGGATATATCCACGGCGCGTTGTTGAGAAAGAGCGACGGGGCGGTCGCGACCCGGCCTCCGCCGGCGACCCGACCTCCGCAACCCGAGGTCCCGCCGAAGGTCGAGCCGCTTCCGACCTATCAGTCCTTGCCCGACGCCACCCAGCTCAGCCGACGCGCGGTCGATTTCGCGCGGGCGGGACGCGTGAGGGCGGCGAGGCGGGCCGCCGGCAAGATCACCGACGAGCGGTTGCGCATCGAAACCCTGGAACTGGTCGCGGCGACTTTCGCCGATATCGGAAACATCGTCGCCGCCCAGCGGAGCCTGCAACAGGCCCTCGTCGGGTCGCCGGAGACTTATTTCCTCGACAGCCGCGCCGGCGCCTTCGCCGCCATCGCCTTCGCCTATATCCGCCGCGGCGACGCCAAGTCCGGGCGTGGCTTCGTCCAAAAGATACCGCGCAACCACCCGGTGCTGCGCATCAAGACCACCCTCGAGATCGCCAAGCGTCGCGCCCGGTCGGGTGACATAAGGGGGGCGCGGCAGACCGCCCGCTCGGCCGCGCGGGCGATGATGAACCCGGCGACCCCGCAGTTGCGCCGGCCGCGCCTGATGGCCGAAGCCGCCGGCGCACTCGCGCGCTATGGCGACAGGAAGGGGGCGCTCCGCATTGCGCGGCAAATCGAGGATCAGGGATATCGCGCTTTGGCGTTCAGCGACATCGCCGCCGCCGGCGGCAGAACCGCGTCCCGGCCGATCAAGCGGGTCAGACCGCTACGGCCGATCCGCCGTCGGCGCTAGGCGACCGTATCGCGCCTGGCACGCCGGCGTCGACTCCTCGGGCGTGCAGGTGCTCTAATCGGGCGAACGCGAGGGGAGAACGATGCCATGGCGATGTACGAAGCCCCAGATGAGACGCCCGAACGCCTCGCCTATTACGAGCGCATCCGCAAGGACAACCTGGCGCCGCTGTGGACCGTGTTCGCCAAGCTGATCACGGCCGAGCCGAAGAGCGATTGCCAGCCGCACATCTGGCGCTACGCCGACCTTCGCGAGCGGCTGCTGGAGGCCGGCAACCTGATCTCGGCCGAGGAGGCCGAGCGCCGGGTGCTGATCTTGGAGAATCCGGGCTTCCCGGGCGAGGCGCGGATCACCACCTCGCTGTTCTCCGGGCTGCAGCTCGTGTTGCCGGGCGAGGTGGCGCCGGCCCACCGGCACAGCCAGTCGGCGCTGCGCTTCATCGTCGAGGGCTCGGGCGGCCACACCGCTGTCGACGGCGAGCGGACGATCATGGAGGAGGGCGACTTCGTCATCACCCCGCCCTGGGCCTGGCACGACCACGGCAACGACTCGGATGCGCCGATGATCTGGCTCGACGGGCTCGACATTCCGCTGGTACGGTTCCTCGACGCCTCCTTCGCCGAAGGCTACGCCGACGCCGAGCAGCCGATCGACACGCCGGACGGGGATTCCGGCGCGCGCTACGGCGCCAATCTGATGCCGGTCGACTACAAATCGTCCTCGCCGATCTCGCCGGTCTTCAGCTATCCCTACGCCCGGACCCGCGAGGCGCTGGAAGCGATGCGCAGGCGCGACGACT
>JASLSL010000300.1 GCA_030743445.1 Alphaproteobacteria bacterium | reverse complement strand
AAGCAGGGCGACTGGCTCACCGCGGTCAAGCGCTACCACTCGGCGACCCAGCGCTTCCAGGTGCCGTACTGGGCCAAGGTCGAGCGCATCTGGCAGACCGCCCGGGAACGTGACTTCGAGGACGTCCGCGAGCGCCGGCGGGCGCAGTATTCGGCACGCCACGCGGCGATCCTGAAGCGCGCCGAGGCGGTGCTCGCCGAACATGGCGCGCGGGTCGCCCGTCACTTAGATAAACCCGGGAGGCGGCATATCGAACGGGCCAACCGGATCCTCGCGGAATTGCCGCCGGCGCCGCCGCCGGTCCGGATCCAGCTCGCCTCGCTCGATCTCGGGCCAAGGACGCCGGAGGCCGAACGGGTAGCCGCGGCCTACAGGCGTGCCGCCGCGGTGCTCGCCAGGGCGGCCCGCTGATCTCACTCGAGACACTCACCGACCAAGACTGAAACCTCGTGTGTCCGTTGGCGGAACGCACTAAAAATGTGTCCAGAACACAAATACGGGGAGCAGTCGGATGACCTACGAGACCATCCTGTTCGAGAAACGCGACGCGGTCGGGCGGATCACCTTGAACCGGCCCGACGACGCCAACGCCCTGAACCTGACAATGGCCACGGAGCTACATAGCGCGGCGCTCGATTGCGACCGCGACCCGGCGGTGCGCGCGGTCCTGCTGTCCGCGGTCGGCAAGATGTTCTCCGGCGGCGGCGACCTCAAGTCGTTCAACGCCGAGAAGGGGCCGCTCAGCCGGCACCTGATGCGGACGGCGGGCGAGTTCCACCGCGCGGTCTCGATTTTCAACCGGATGGCGGCACCCCTCGTCATCGCGGTCAACGGGGTCGCGGCCGGCGGTGGGTTCAGTCTGGCGATCATGGGCGACCTGGTGATCGCCGCGGACTCGGCGCGCTTCACGCTTGCCTACACGGCGGCGGGGCTGTCGCCCGACGGTAGCTCGACCTTCTTCCTGCCGCGCTTCATCGGCGCGCGGCGGGCGAAGGAGCTGATGCTGACCAACCGGATGCTGAGTGCGGCCGAGGCGCTGGACTACGCCATCGTCGACCGGGTCGTGCCCGACGCCGACCTCGCCGGCGAGGCCGAAAAGCAGGCGCTCGCCTTCGCCCAGGGACCGACCAGCGCCTACGGCGCGGTCAAGCGCCTGGTCAACGCCAGCTTCAACGAGAGCCTGGAGACCCAGATGGAGCTCGAATCCCGGTCGATCTCGAGGCTCTCCGACGGCCACGACGCGCCCGAGGGCATCGCCGCCTTCACCGAGAAGCGCAAACCCGACTTCAAGGGACACTGAGCCCGACGATCCAAAGGATTAGGAATACAGAAATGGAATACGAAGACATCCTCTACGAGGAGAAAGACAACGTCGCCACGATCACCTTCAACCGGCCCGAGGTGATGAACGCCTTCCGCATGCAGACCTACGACGAGGTGCTGGACGCGCTGAAGAAGAGCGGATGGGACAAACAGATCGGCGCGATCGTGCTGACCGGGGCCGGCGATCGGGCGTTCTGCACCGGCGGCGACCAGTCGGACAAGAAGTCGGAGCGCGACCGGCGCGGCATCATCGGGGTGCCGGTCGAGGAGATCCATGCCACGCTCCGCGAGCTGCCGAAGCCGGTGATCGCCAAGGTGCGCGGCTATGCGATCGGCGGCGGCAACGTCATCGCGACGCTCTGCGACCTGACCCTGGCCTCCGAGAACGCGATCTTCGGCCAGGTCGGCCCCAAGATCGGCTCGGTCGACCCGGGCTTCGGAACCGCCTATCTGGCGCGCATCGTCGGCGAGAAGAAGGCGCGCGAGATCTGGTATCTCTGCCGGCGCTATTCGGCCGAGGAGGCGCTGGCGATGGGCCTGGTCAACGCGGTCGTGCCGGACGACGAGCTCGACGCCGAGGTCGACAAGTGGTGTGCCGAGATCAACCAAATGAGCCCCACGGCCATCGCCATCGCCAAGCGCAGCTTCAACGCCGACAGCGAAAACATCCGCGGTATCGGCATGCTCGGCTTCCAGGCGCTGAAGCTCTATTACGCCACCGACGAGTCGAAGGAGGGCGGCAACGCCTTCCGCGCCAAACGCCCGCCCGACTTCAAGAAATTCGTGGAGTAGGGACGGTCGTCCCGTTTTCCCCTTTCGTCATCCCGGACAGGTCCGCGAAGCGGAGCTGATCCGGGACCCAGTCCGGAAGACAATCGATGGGGCTAGGCGGTTCGCGAGTTCGACGGAATGGGTCCCGGGTCTCGCCCTTTAGGGCTCGCCCAGGATGACGTGTGAGGGGGGCGTTTCTTCTTTTTGTCATTCCCGCAAAAGCGGGAATCCATGCCTGAGCGTTACCTGACGGCAGGCCGGTGCTGTCAGAGTCTCTCCGGCATGGAATCCGGGTTCGCGCGTCGCGCGCCCCGGAATGACGGGTTGGGGTTGGCCTCGTTGGATTGAGTCCTACTTCGCCACCCTCCTCACCCTCGGGCTCTCGTCGCCGGTGGCGGCGGCGATGTGAGCCTCGATCTCGGCCAGCGGCTGGACCCGGACCATCATGTCGGTGGCGTTGGCGTGGAGGAACCGGGCCTCGTCGATCCAGATGCCGCAATGGCCGGCCCACAGCATGATGTCGCCCTGCTGGAGGATCGCCTGCTCGCCCTGGTAGTCGACCGGCTCGCCGATGGCCGCCTCCTGCAAGTCGGTGTCGCGTGGGCAGGCGATGCCGCAGCGCATCAACGCCATCTGCGAGAGCGCCGAGCAGTCGAGGCCGAGGCTCGACCGCCCGCCCCAGAGATACGGCACGCCGAGGAATTGAAGCGCCACCTCCATATGGTCGTCGGCAAACTCGCCCACCGCCGCCAAGTGGTCCGTATAGACCCAGCCGCCGGTCGCGAGCTCCGCGAAACCGTGGCTCCCGCCGGTGACCCGGACCGCGCCGTTCATGGGGAGCGAGTCGATCACCGGCGACTTCAAATCCGCTTCCGCGAAAACAAACGTTCGAAGAACGGCCACATGGTGGGTCGGCTCGAAGAGGTCGGCACTCAGCGCCGCGCTCTCGACATAGCCGACATAGCGGTCGGTCGCGTTCTGCACCCAGGCCCAGCCGTTGCGCTCGTCGTAGAGCGTGACCCGCTCGCCGAACAACAGCTCGCTGTCGCGTGGCGCGTCGGGTGCCGGCTCGTGGCGCAGCGGGGCGAGGCCGATGGCGACCTGCCGCTTCTCACCCTCGGCGAAGCGCGGCGCGTCGACCTTGCCCACGAGCGAAGCGTCCGCAAGGTCGTAGCGGAAGGCGTTGAGGCGTGGGTCGAGTTCGGTCAACACGGGTGTTGTCACCGGGTTGTGAGTTGTTGGCCGGTTGTTCCGACAATAATATCGTCTATATGCGACCACGGTTAGAGGGAAGGTCGGGACGATGAGACATATCGCTATTCCGAGCGCGATCCTGGCGGCGGTCCTGTTGGTTGGCGCGGCCGCGCGGGGCGACGAAATTGCCGCCACCGGTTCGTTCTATGGCGCCAGCGGGCACAGCTCGCGGGGCGAGGCGGCGCTCGTCAGGAAACCGGACGGCGGCAGCGAACTCAGGCTCGAGAACTTCTCGGCCGACCGAGGGCCGGACCTGTTCATCATCCTCAGCACCGCCACCCGACCGCGCGATGGAGGCGCCATCAAGCGTTCCGAACATGTGTTGCTCGGCCGACTCGGAAGCGGGGCCTATGCGTTGCCGAAAGGCGTCGACGCCGGCAAATTCAATTCGGTCGGTGTCTGGTGCCGCCAGTACTCGGTGTTGTTCGGCGCGGCGCCCTTGAACAGGAAGTAGCGGCCGGGCACGCAACGACCCTCGAGACAACCCGACCCGAGACATTCAGCTGCGCGGGCGCTATACAAAGCCTAAGCAATAAAACTGCGAATTCGGGGAGTTTCATGAGCGGCAACCAACGCAGCGGCGGCCAAGTCCTGG
>JASLSL010000299.1 GCA_030743445.1 Alphaproteobacteria bacterium | reverse complement strand
CATCCGCCGCATCGTCTATCTGATCCCCGTCCTGTTCGTGTTGACGGTGGTCGTCTTCGGCTTCGTGCAGATGCTGCCAGGCGACATCATCGACACGATGATCGGCGAGGAGGACGTCGAGGATCCGGAGGTCCGCCTCGCGCTCGAGAAGGAGTTCGGGCTCGACAAGCCAATCTACGTGCAATACGGCAAATGGTTGCTGCGCGCGGTCCGGGGCGAGTTCGGCAAGTCGCTGATCACCCGGCGGCCGGTCACCTTCGAGTTGCTCGAGGGCATACCGGCGACGGTCTATCTCGCCATCGTCGGCATCGGTATCTCGATGTTGATCGCGGTGCCGCTCGGCACCATAGCGGCGGTGCGACGAAACAGTTCGACCGACTATGTCGCGCAAGTGACCTCGCTTGCGGGGATTTCGATTCCCGAATTCTGGTTCGCCATCATGTGCGTCCTGTTGTTCTCGCTCTATCTCGGATGGCTGCCCTCTTCGGGCTACATAAGTCCGTTCGAGGACTTCCAGCAAAGCCTCAAGTTCCTGATCCTTCCGGCGGCGGCGGTCGGGTTCCGCCAGGCCGCGTTCACGACCCGCCTGACGCGCTCCAGCATGCTCGACGAGATGAACAAGGAATATGTCGACACCGCGCGTTCGCTCGGCTTCCGGGACCGCAAGGTGATTTACAAGTACACGCTGCGCAACGCGATGATCCCGACGATCACGATCAGCGGACTGCAGTTCGCCAACCTGCTCGGCGGCACCGTGGTCCTGGAGACGATCTTCGCCTGGCCCGGGATCGGCCGCGCGATCTTCGAGGCGATCATCCAGCGCGACTATCCGCTGATCCAGGCCGGCGTGTTGGTGCTCGGCGTCATCGTCGTGGTGATCAACCTGCTGGTCGATCTGACATATCGATACCTGAACCCACGGGTCGAGTTGAGCTGAGGGGGGATGGGGCATGGCTGAAACCGATATCCGCGCCGACAGGGACATCCCGATCGATCTGCACGCTCCGACTGCCTCGGAGCGCATGACCCGCTACATGGGCGCGGTCCGGAACGCGTGGGAAGAGCTCAAGAAAAGCAAGACCGGGTTCGCCGGGTTCGTCATGCTGGTGATCCTGTTCGTGGCCTGTGCCGCGACGCCGGTCCTGACCTCCTACGATCCGACCAAGCAGAATTATCGCGAGCGCCTGGTGGAGCCGAGCATGGAACACCCGCTGGGCACCGACCGGCTCGGCCGCGACATCGTCTCCCGCCTCCTGTGGGGCGGACGCCGATTGGTGTCGATCAGCCTCTTTGCGGTCACCTTCGGCCTGCTGCTCGGTGTTCCCTATGGGGTGCTCTCGGGCTATTTCGGCGGCTGGACCGACACCATCGCGATGCGTTTCGTCGATGGGCTTTTAGCGTTTCCCGGACTCTTATTGTATCTGCTGATCGTCACACTGGCGCGGGAGTGGAAGCTGGAGGGTGTCTGGAACGACTTGATACTTGTCGGCGTCTTGGGATTCGCCTTCAGTCCCGAGGTGGCACGGCTCGCCCGCGGCTCGGTCCTGGCCGAGAAGAAGAAGGAATACGTCGAGGCGAGCCACGTGGTCGGCGAGAAGGATTCCTATATCGCGCTGCGCCAGATATTGCCGAATATCGTCTCGCCGTTGATCGTCAACGCGACGGTCCGGCTCGGCTACGTCATTCTGATCATCGCGGCGCTATCGTTCCTCGGGCTCGGCTCGCCGCCGCCGACGCCGGACTGGGGCGCCGACCTCGCCGCCGCCCGCGACTATATGGAAAAAGCGCCGATGATCGCGGTCTATCCCGGGCTCGCGATCTGCTACACAGTGCTGGCCTTCAACCTGTTCGGCGACGGGTTGCGCGACATCCTCGACCCGCGCATCACCGAGCGCTGATTGTTGTTAGTCGGCCCTCTCGAACGCGATCCCGTCGTAGAGCAATCCGCGGCCACCCTTGGGCGGGACGATCTCCTTGACCATCCGCTTGTCGGCGAAGGCGCATTTCCGCTTCCTGTCCTGGCGGCAGTCCTGCAGGTCGAGCACCGCGAACAGCTTGCGGTCGGGGCCCAAGCCGCCCCGCTTCAGGTCGATCGAGAATTTATAGGTGAGCTGGTACCCGCCGAGACCGGTGCATTCCCGGTAGGTCGCGACCCGCGCCACCCGCTCGGTATACTCGCCGACGATCCGGCGGCCCTTTAGTTCGCGAAAGTCGAGGTGGAGGTCGAGCGATTCCTCGGCCATGCAATGGCCGGAATCGATGAGCTCGAAATCGCCGACCCACCACCTCCCCTTCAATGCATTGAATATCTGGCAATCGCGGTCGCAGGCTAGCGCCCCGCCCGTGGCGGTCAGAAAAACCAATATTATGAATGGGATACGGATCGGGAGCATCGCCATGTCGCTCCTGGCGCCGTCTTTCTAATCCCGGCGACTCAAAGGTTGTGACACGCGACGTGTCGCCCGTCGCCGACTTCGACCAGCTCGGGGTCGACCTCGCCGCAAATCTTCGTCTCCACGGGACAGCGACCGCAGAGCCGGCAGCCGGGTGGTGGGTCGATCGGCGTCGAGACCTCGCCCTTGAGCGTCAGCTTCGGCGGCGGCTTGTCCGGATCGGCGTCCGGCACCGCCAGCAGCAGCGCCTTAGTGTAGGGATGGAGCGGATCGAGGAACAGTTTGTCGGCGGGACCGGTCTCGACGATCTTGCCGATATACATGACGGCGACACGGTCGCTGATATGCCGGATCACGCTGAGATCGTGGGCGATGAATAGATAAGTCAGGTCGAATTCCTGCTGCAGTTCGCGGAACAGGTTGAGAATCTGCGCCTGGATCGAGACGTCGAGTGCCGAGACCGGCTCGTCGCCGATCACCAGCTCCGGGTTGACCGAAAGCGCCCGGGCGATGGCGATGCGTTGGCGCTGACCGCCGGAAAACTCGTGCGGATAGCGGTCGATGTGCTCGATCCCGAGTCCGACGTATCGCAGCAGCTCCAGCACCCGCTCGCGCTTCTCGACCCAACTGTCCACGAGGCCGTGGATCTCCAAGGGCCGGCTCAGTATCTGCATGATCGTCTTGCGCGGGTTGAGCGAGCTGTACGGGTCCTGGAAGACGAGTTGGATTTCCTTCCGTACCTCCTGCATACGCTCCGTGGAGAATGCCAGCAGGTCCTCGTCCTTGAGCCGGATTTCGCCTGAGGTCGGCTCGACCAGGCGGGTGATTAGTCGCGCGGTCGTCGATTTGCCGCAGCCGGACTCGCCGACCAGTCCCAGGGTCTCGCCCTTGCGGATGTGAAAGCTGATGCCGTCGACCGCCTTCAGGGTCTGCGCCTTCTCGCCGGCCAACTTCGAGAACAGGTCGCCATGCAGGATGAAATGCTTGGTGAGGTCCTCGACCTCGAGCAGGATATCGTTGGCGGGGGCGCTGGCGTCCATCAGGTCTGCTCGTGCAGGTGGCAGGCCGAGAAATGGCCCGGCGCGATTTCCTTCATCTGAGGGATTTCACGCCCGCAAATGTCCATCGCGTGGTCGCACCTGGGATGGAACTTACAGCCGGCCGGCGGCTCCAGCATGTTGCAGACCAGCCCCTCGATCGGCGTCAGGAATTCCTTCTGCGTGTCGAGCCGCGGGATCGAGTTCAATAGGCCGATCGTGTAAGGGTGTTGCGGATCGCGAAATATCTCGTTCTTCGTGCCGAGCTCGACCAGGTGCGAGGCGTACATCACGCCGATATTGTCGCAGGCGTGCGCCACGACCCCGAGGTTGTGGGTGATGAAGATCAGCGACATGTGGAAGCGCTCGATCATGCTCTCGATCAGCTCCAGGATCGTCGCCTGGATCGTTACGTCGAGCGCCGTCGTGGGCTCGTCGGCGATCAGGAAGGTGGGATCGCAGCTCAGCGCCATCGCCAGCATGACCCGCTGGCGCATGCCGCCGGAAAACTCGTGCACATAGCTCTTGATGCGGCGTTCGGGCGACGGGATGCCGACAATTTGCAGCAGCTCGATGCAGCGCTCGCGCGCCTCCTGCTTGTTCATGCCGAGATTGGTGCGCAGCGCGTCGATGATCTGCGAGCCGATCGAGAACACCGGGTTGAGCGCGCTCATCGGCTCCTGGAACACCATCGCGATCTTCTGGCCGCGCAGTTCCCGCATCTCGGCGTCGGTCTTGTCGAGGACGTTCTCGCCCTCGAAGCGAATCGCGCCATTGGCGATCTCGCCCGGCGGGATCGGGATCAGGCGCATGATCGAGCGCGCGGTTACCGTCTTGCCCGAACCCGACTCGCCGACCAGCCCGAAGGTCTCACCCTTCTGGATAGACAAGGACACGCCGTCGACGGCGGTCAGCTCACCTCGCTTCAGATGAAAGCGAACGGTGAGATCCTCGATCTCCAGTACCGGTTCCGGCATGTCCCCCCGTGCACCCTTGCGGGCCTGATTTTTATTTTCTGAACACAACCATGCCGCAGAAGACGGCGTAGGGCTACCGCATAGTTCGGATACGGCGCGGCGGGCCGCTCACGCCCGCTTCTCGTAGTTCGCCTCGACGTAGTCGTCGATGATCTTCTGGAATTCCTCGGCGATGCCCTTGCCGCGCAGCGTCACCGTCTTTTCGCCGTCGACGAACACCGGCGCTGCCGGCTCCTCGCCGGTGCCGGGCAGGCTGATGCCGATGTCGGCGTGCTTCGACTCGCCGGGCCCGTTGACGATGCAGCCCATCACCGCGAGCTGCATTTCCTCGACCCCGGTGTATATCTCGCGCCACTCGGGAATGCGCTCGCGGACATAGCCTTGGATCTTGTTGGCGAGCTCCTGGAAGGTGGTGCTGGTAGTGCGCCCGCAGCCGGGGCACGCGGTGACCAGCGGCATGAACGCCCGGAAGCCCATGGTCTGCAGGATCTGCTGGGCGACGACGACCTCCTGCGTCCGGTCGCCACCGGGCTCGGGCGTCAGCGAGATGCGGATCGTGTCGCCGATCCCCTGCTGCAGCAGGACCGAGAGCGCAGCCGTCGAGGCGACGACGCCCTTCGAGCCCATGCCGGCCTCGGTCAGGCCGAGATGCAGCGCATAGTCGCCCCGCCGGGCGAGCTCGGAGTAGACCGAGATCAGCGACTGCACCTCGCTGACCTTGCACGACAGGACGATCTTGTCGCGCCCCATGCCGAGCTCCTCGGCCCGCTTGGCGTTCTCGATCGCCGAGACGACGAGCGCCTCGTGCATCACATCGTTGCCGTCCAACGGGTCCGCCTGCTTGGCGTTCTCGTCCATCATGTGGGCCAGCAGGTCCTGGTCGAGGCTGCCCCAATTGACCCCGATGCGGACCGGCCGGTCGTATTCGAGCGCGACCTCGATCATCGTCGAGAACTGCTTGTCGCGCTTCTCGCGGAAGCCGACGTTGCCCGGATTGATGCGGTACTTGTCGAGCGCCTCGGCGCAGTCCGGATACTTGGTCAGCAGCTTGTGGCCGATGTAGTGGAAGTCGCCGACCAGCGGCACTTCGACGCCGCGGGCGAGAAGCTTTTCCTTGATATGCGGGACCGCCTCGGCCGCCGCCTCGCGGTCGACCGTGATCCGCACCAGCTCCGAGCCGGCGCGGTGGAGCGCCTCGACCTGCGCCGCCGTCCCCTCGGCGTCCGCCGTGTCGGTGTTGGTCATGGATTGCACGACGATCGGCGCGCCGCCGCCGACCATCACACCGCCGATATCGACGGCCACACTCTTGCGCCTCGCCATGGGTTGGAGCGTCCTCGACATGTCTTTCGTTCCTAGCCCTCGCTTTGATGAGGAATTTGGTTCGGCACGCACCTACTGTCAAATGAAGTGTAACGAGAACGTCCACCAAACAGTCATCCCCGCTTCCTCTCCCGTCATTCCCGGGACAAGCGGGAATCCATGCCTGAGCGCTTCACTTCGGCGGATTGGCGCGGTCGGCGGCTCCCAGGCATGGATTCCGGGTTCGCGCGCTGGGCGCCCCGGAATGACAATCTGGAGGGATGCCGGAACCGACGTGCAACATTTGCACGCTAGTGCATTATTCGCACTTGTGCCTATATTCCGGCCATGACCGTGGCGATGACGGAAACCGCCGAAACGCCGTCGGGCAAGGGCTCGGGCGACGAGAACTTCCCGGTCGGCTCGATCCTGCTGCCGCGGCGGCTGCGCCCGCACGTCGCGATATTCTATGCCTATGCGCGCGCGATCGACGACGTCGCCGACAATCCCGACCTGGCGCCTGGCGACAAGGTCACGCGGCTCGACGGCTTCGATAGGGCGCTCCTCGGCGAGACCGACGACCCGGCCTACGAGAAGGCGAACCGGGTGCGCCATAGCTTCGCCGAGATGGGCGTGCCGATACAGCATTGCCGCGACCTGATCTCCGCCTTCAAGCAGGACGCGGTCAAGCTGCGCTACGAGGATTGGGCCGACCTGATGGATTACTGCGACCGCTCGGCCTCGCCGGTCGGGCGCTACCTGCTCGACCTGCACGGGGTGTCGCGCGATCTCTATTTCGCCTCGGATGCGCTGTGCAACGCGCTCCAGGTGATCAACCACCTGCAGGACTGCCAGGACGACTACCGCGATCTCGACCGGGTGTACCTGCCGCAGGACTGGATGGCGGAGGCCGGCGTCGCGGTCGAGGCGCTCGACGCGCCGGCGGCGAGTGCGGGCCTGCGCCAGATCCTCGACAAGTGCCTCGACGGGACCGCGGACCTACTAGTAGATGCGCGCAAGCTGCCCAAGCCGATGTCGAGCCGGCACCTGGCGCTCGAATCCTCGGCCATCGTGCGTATCGCCGAGCGATTGACCGACCAGTTGCGCCACCGCGACCCTCTCGCCGAGCGTGTCGAACTTACCAAGCCGCAATTCCTGCTGTGCTGCCTGCAGGGTGTCCTCAGGGTCCTGTTCTGAGCCGAAAATCGGATGCGACCTCTCGGCCCTTGCCAAGCCGGGGGCTCTGCGCCATGTTCCCGAGAAACTCGCTTCGCCGCCCAAAGAGTCACATACGATGATCGTAAACGTGCTGAGCGCCGATCAGGTCGCCGATTTCAAGCGCGACGGATTCCTCGTCGCCCGTGGCATGTTCTCGGTCGAGGAGATGAAGGACATTTCCGCCTGGACCGAGGAGGTCGAGAACTGGCCCGAGACCCCGGGCCGGCACATGATGTACTTCGAGCAGAGCCTCAAGGGCGACGGCGCCCGGATCCTCAACCGGCTCGAGAACTTCTACCCCTACCACGGCGGGTTTCACGGCCTGTTCGACGGCGAGAAGATGCGCGGCGCGGTCTCGGACCTGTTGGTCGAGGACGCAGTGCTCTACAAGGAGAAGATCAACTTCAAGCTGCCCGGCGGCGACGGTTTCAAGCTGCACCAGGATCAGCAGGCGGGTTGGGGCACCTATACCGATCTCTACATCACCGCGTTGGTCAGCATCGACGAGGCGACCGAGGCGAACGGCTGTCTCGAACTCGTCGCCGGCCTGCACGACAAGGGATTGATCGGCGAGGAATGGAAACCGATGACCGAGGACGACCTTGGCGACGCCGAGTTGGTGTCCTGCCCGACCAAGCCCGGCGACGTGGTGTTCTTCGATTGCTATGCGCCGCACAGCTCGGGCCCCAACATGTCGGACCGCAAGCGGCGGGTGCTCTACGTCACCTACAACCGGGCGTCGGACGGCGATTTCCGCGAGCAGTACTACATCGACAAGCGGAAATCCTACCCCCCCGACATCGAACGCGACCCCGACAAGGAATACGCATTCCGGGTCTAGGGCCAGTACCAATAACCGAAATGGCTACGGCGATACATCGCGGGAGATGGTGGAAACTGGAAGGATCGGACCTACTTTCTTGCTTAAATCGGGAAGTATACTTGCCGGAATCGGCCGATTCCGATAAAGAGCTTTTTGCAATTTCGTGATTCCGCACGACTGCGATTTCAGATATTGTCCGGGTTTGGTCCACCGATGGGGAGTATCGGCCGGACAGGCCGATGGACTCCGCGTCTGGAAGTTCGGTACGGCGACGCGGCGGCTTCCCGGCCGGTTGCCTGGTGGAATAGGGAACGGGGCGTGACAGGACAAGAAAGCAAGACACCGCTGCTCGACGGTATCAACCTGCCGTCCGACCTGCGTAAGCTGGAGGAAGACCAGCTTCGCCAGCTCGCCGACGAGCTGCGCACCGAGGTCATCGACGCGGTTTCGGTGACCGGCGGCCATCTCGGCGCGGGTTTGGGCGTCGTCGAACTGACGACGGCAATCCATTATGTGTTCGACACGCCGAACGACATTCTGATCTGGGATGTCGGCCACCAGTGCTATCCGCACAAGATCCTGACCGGCCGGCGCGACCGAATTCGCACCTTGCGCCAGGGCGGCGGCCTGTCGGGCTTCACCAAACGCTCGGAAAGCGAATACGACCCGTTCGGCGCGGCGCATAGCTCGACCTCGATGTCGGCGGGCCTTGGCTTCGCGATCGGCCGCGACCTCAAGGGCGGGGCGAACAACGTGATCGCGGTAATCGGCGACGGCGCGATGACCGCCGGCATGGCCTACGAGGCGATGAACAACGCCGGTGCCGGCGATTCGAAATTGATCGTCATATTGAACGACAACGAGATGTCGATCGCGCCGCCGGTCGGCGCGCTGAACAATTACCTGACGCGCCTGCTGTCGTCGAAGAACTACCGTAAGATTCGCGAGTTCGGGAAGGAAATCGTCGAGAAGCTGCCGCACCCGGTGGAAATCGCCGCCAAGCGGGCCGAGGAATACGCCCGCGGCATGGTGACCGGCGGCACGCTGTTCGAGGAACTCGGGTTCTATTACATGGGTCCGATCGACGGTCACAACATGGACCACTTGGTGCCGGTGCTGCAGAATTTGCGGGATTCGGACGTGCCGGGGCCGGTTCTGCTGCACTGCGTCACGGTCAAGGGCAAGGGCTACGGCCCGGCCGAGGAGTCGTACGACAAGTACCACGGCGTCTCGAAGTTCGACGTCGTCACCGGCGCCCAGCAGAAGGGCAAGTCGAACGCGCCTTCCTACACCAAGGTTTTCGCCGAGAGCCTGATCCAGGAGGCCGAGCGCGACGACACGATCGTCGGCATCACCGGGGCAATGCCGGACGGCACCGGCATGGACCTGTTCGGCGCCGCCTTTCCGGATCGAATGTTCGACGTCGGCATCGCCGAGCAACACGGCGTCACCTTCGCGGCAGGTCTGGCCGCCGAGGGAATGAAGCCGTTCGTCACGATCTACTCGACATTCCTGCAACGCGCCTACGACCAGATCGTGCACGATGTGGCAATCCAGAAGCTGCCGGTGAAATTCGCGATCGACCGCGCCGGCCTGATCGGCGCCGATGGCCAAACCCATGCCGGCGCGTTCGATATCGCCTATCTCAGTTGCCTGCCGGGCATGGTGGTGATGGCATGCGCCGACGAGGCGGAGCTGCGCCACATGGTGGCGACGGCGGTGGCCCATGGCGACGGGCCGATCGCGTTCCGCTACCCGCGCGGCGAGGCGGTCGGCGTGGAAATGCCGGAACGCGGCGAGGTGCTGGAGATCGGCCGTGGACGGATCATGCGCGAAGGCACCAAGCTCGCGATATTGAGTTTCGGCGGACGGCTCGCCGAGGTCCTGAAGGCGGCGGACGAGCTGGCGGCGCGTGGCTACCCCGCGACGGTGGCGGACGCACGCTTCGCCAAACCCTTGGACACCGACCTTCTGGAACGTCTGGCGCGGGAGCACGAAGTGCTGCTCACGATCGAGGAAGGGGCGATCGGCGGGTTTGCATCCCGGGTGCTGGATCATCTGGCGCGCCACGACCTGTTGGCCGACGGGCTGAAGGTGCGGCCGATGATGTTGCCGGACCGCTTCCAGGACCAGGACAGCCCGTACAACATGTACGAGGACGCAGGCCTCAACGCCGCGCAAATCGTCGTCGAAGCCCTCACGGCGCTCGGCGAGGAGGCCACGGACGTCGGCGCCGGCGCCGCCGAGTAGACGCCGCGGACGCATCACGTGAGCTCGCGCGGCAGCGCTTATTCGATCGATGAAGTAGAACTCGATGCTGCTTGGGCGCACGTCCGCGCCGTGGCCGAGCGCTCCGGCAGTTCCTTCCTCGCCGGCATTCGCATCCTGCCACGATCGCGGCGCGAGGCGATGTACGCGATTTACGCCTACTGCCGCGAAATCGACGACATCGCCGACGACCCCTTACCGCTCGACGAAAAGAACCGGCTCCTCGCCGAATGGCGCGAGGAAATCGAACGGCTTTACGCCGGCGCGCCGAGCCGGCCGACGACACACGCCCTGTTGGGAGCGATTGGGGAATTCGACCTCAGACAGGAGGACTTCCTCACCCTGATCGACGGCATGGAAATGGATGCCGACGAGTCGGCAACCCATGGCCCGACCATGGAGATGCTCGACCTCTACTGCGACCGGGTGGCGAGCGCCGTCGGGCGGTTGTCGATCCGTGTTTTCGGCGACAGCGGCGAGGCTGCCCACGAGGTCGCCTGGGCGCTCGGGCGCGCGCTTCAGCTCACCAATATCCTGCGCGATTTGCGCGAGGATGCGGACCGCGGCCGCCTCTACCTGCCGTCGGACCTGTTGGCGAAGCACAGCATCGTAACGCGCGATCCCGATTCCGTGCTGGCCGACCCGGCGTTAACGGACGTGTGTAACGACCTAGCCGAGGTCGCGCGGCAGCGATTCGAAGACTCGGCTTCCGCGATCGCCCGCTGCGACCGCCGCGCGATGCGCCCTGCCACGGTAATGATGCATGTCTACGGGCGGGTCCTCGACGGCCTGCT
This sequence comes from Alphaproteobacteria bacterium, assembly GCA_030743445.1. GTDB lineage: Bacteria > Pseudomonadota > Alphaproteobacteria > UBA8366 > UBA8366 > JASLSL01. Next base: position 3,886 of record JASLSL010000299.1, on the reverse strand, counting down.
GCGCCGCGGTTGGCAGCGCCTGGAGGAACGCGTGAGCGTTCCGACCGCCACCAAGATTTGGATCGCGCTCAGGCACGGCCTAGTCTAGGCGTCATGTCGACTGTCCACATCGTCGGCGCCGGCATCGCCGGCCTTGCCGCCGCCACATGGCTCCTGGCCGCGGGCCGCCGTGTGGCAATTCACGAGTCCGCCGGACATGCGGGCGGCCGGTGCCGCTCGTTCTTCGACGAGACGCTGGACCGGACCATCGACAACGGCAATCACCTGCTGCTCAGCGGTAATGTCGCGATGATGGACTATCTACGCAGAATCGGCGCCGAGGATCAGCTTACCGGCCCGAGCCGGGCGGCCTTCCCGTTCGTCGATCTTTCCGACGGGTCGCGCTGGACGGTGGAGCCGAATGCGGGACCGATTCCCTGGTGGATCCTGCTGTCGGGCCGGCGGATACCGGGTACCAGCGTTTTCGACCATTTCTCGGCGCTCAATCTCGCGACCGCGAACGCCGACGCCACGGTGGTCGAGGCGGTCGGCGGCGAAGGACCGCTGTTCCGCCGCTTCTGGGAACCGCTGGCCGTTGCCGTGTTGAACACGCCGGCGGAGACCGGCGCCGCGACTTTGCTGTGGCGCGTGGTGCGCGAAACCTTCGGCCGCGGCGCCACGGCGTGCCTGCCGTTGATCGCCCGCGAGGGCCTGTCGCAGACCTTCATCGAGCCGGCGCTCACCTACCTCGAGGCGAACGGCGCCAAGATCGCTTTCAACCGCCGCCTTCGCGCGATCGAACGGGAAGGCGACGCCGTCACGGCGCTCGACTTCGGGGACGTTGACGTCTCCCTCGATTCGACCGATTCCATCATCCTCGCCGTCCCGCCGGCGGCCGCGACGAGCCTATTGCCCGGGATCGAGGCGCCGCTGGAAAGCCACGCCATCGTCAACGCCCACTTCCGGCTGGAAGGTGCGCCGGCGGCGGTGATCGGCGGCATGCCCTTCCTCGGCCTCGTGGGAGGCGTGGCGCAATGGCTGTTCGTGCGCGGCGACATCGTCTCGATTACCGTCAGCGCGGCCGACGCGCTGGCCGAGGAAAGCACCGAGCGGATCGCCGAGCTGACCTGGGCCGATGTCGCGGTCGCCCTCGATTTGCCGGCATCGCCGATACCGCCTTGCCGCGTCGTCAAGGAGCGGCGGGCGACCTTTGCACAGACACCGGCGGCGGAAATGCGCCGGCCCGGGCCACGGTCGCCGCTCGGCAATCTCTTCCTTGCGGGCGATTGGACGAACACCGGCTTGCCGGCGACAATCGAAGGCGCCATCCGTTCGGGCGAGGCCGCAGCGTGCGCCGTGGCCACGTAATGGGAGGGAAGGAATTCAGGACCGTTCAGGCGCTTGACAAGCGTTGCGGGCTCGACAAGTTTAGCCCGGCGCGAGGCGCGTTCCGATTACACTTAATCTGAAGGCCCGCATCGCCCGTGACGACTGTCGCAGACGACTTGAATGCCGTTCAAAAAGAGGCCGGGGCGCCCATGCTTGACGCCGTCGAACAAACAATCGAGGAAGCCCGCGCCGAGCTCGCCGCGGTGCAGTCCAAGGACGGGCACTGGCTATTCGAGCTCGAGGCCGACGCCACCATCCCGGCCGAGTACATCATGCTCGATCACTATCTCGACGAGATCGACGACGAGGTCGAGGCCAAGCTCGCGACCTACCTGCGCGACATTCAGGGCGAGCACGGCGGCTGGCCGCTGTTCCACGGTGGCGACTTCAACATCAGCGCCAGCGTCAAGGCCTACTACGCGCTGAAACTGGCCGGCGACGACGTCGAGGCGCCGCATATGGCGCGCGCCCGCGACGCGATCTTCGAGCACGGCGGGGCGGCGCAGTGCAACGTCTTCACGCGTATCACCCTGGCTTTGTTCCGGCAGGTGCCCTGGCGCGCGACGCCGGTCATGCCGGTCGAGTTGATGATCATGCCGAGTTGGTTTCCCTTCCATCGCTCGAAGGTGTCCTATTGGTCGCGCACGGTGATCGCACCGCTGTTGATCCTGATGGCGCTGAAGCCGCGCGCCCGCAACCCACGCGACGTCGGGATCGAGGAACTGTTCACCGTCCCACCCGACGACGAGACCGACTATCTGCAGACGTCGACGGGAAAATTCTTGGGCAAAGTGTTCTTGTGGATCGACAAGGTCCTGCGCCCGATCGAACCACATTTGCCGAAAGGCCCCCGAAAGCGCGCGATCCAGGCGGCCGTCGATTACATCACGCCACGGCTCAATGGAGACGACGGCCTCGGCAGCATCTTTCCGGCGATGGCCAATGTGGTCATGGCGTTCGACGCGCTCGGCTACGATAAGGACAATCCGGAACTCGCAACCGCCAAACAGGCGCTCCGGAAGCATCTCGTCTTCGACGGCGACAGGGGGTACTGCCAACCCTGCATGTCGCCGATTTGGGACACCGGGCTCGCCGCCCACGCGATGATGGAAGCCGGCGAGCCAGGCGACGGCGAGGTCATCCGCAAGGCCTCGGAATGGATGGCGGACCTGCAGATCCTCGACGTCGACGGCGATTGGGCGGACCGGCGCCCCGGTCTCAGGCCCGGCGGTTGGGCTTTCCAGTACCGCAACGATTACTACCCCGACGTCGACGACACCGCGGTCGTGGCGCTGGCGCTCGACCGCGCGGACGGCGCGCACCATGCCGAAAATCTGGCGCGCGCTAACGAGTGGATCGTCGGCATGCAATCGAAGAACGGCGGTTGGGGATCGTTCGACGCCGACAATACCTATTCGTTTTTGAACCACATTCCGTTCGCCGACCACGGCGCGTTGCTCGACCCGCCGACGGCGGACGTCACTGCGCGTTGCGTCGGCATGTTGGCGCAGGTTTCGCCAGAGGCGGAACAGGCGACGATCCGCCACGGCATCGATTTCCTCAAGCGCGAGCAGGAAGAGGACGGGTCGTGGTTCGGACGCTGGGGAACCAATTACATTTACGGCACCTGGTCGGTGCTCTGCGCCTTGAACGCGGCCGGCGAGGACATGTCCCAGCCCTACATCCAAAAGGCGGTCGACTGGCTCAAGCTGCGTCAGCGCGGAGATGGCGGCTGGGGCGAGGACGGCGCCACCTATTGGACCGAGCGCCGGGCCGAGGTCAAGGCAAGCACGGCCTCGCAGACGGCCTGGGCGGTGCTCGGCCTGATGGCGGCCGGAGAAGTCGCCGGCGAAGCGGTCCAGCGCGGGATCCGGTTCCTGCTCGATGCGCCGCGCGAAGGATCGAACTGGGAAGAGCCGTGGTACACCGCCGTCGGCTTCCCGCGGATTTTCTATCTGCGTTATCACGGCTACAGCGCCTACTTCCCGCTTTGGGCCTTGGCGCGTTACCGCAACCTGACGAAGGGGAACGCGAAGACCGTTCCCTACGGCATGTGAGCCGCCTCGGGATCGTCACCGGAATGCTGTCCGAGGCCGCGTGCCTCGGCACCGCCACCACTGAAAATTCTGCCGTCGAGCGGCCTCTCGTCTATTGCGCCGGGGCGAGCGCCGAGCGCGCCCTCGAAGGCGCCAGGGAACTCACAAGATCGGAAGTCGTGGGCCTCGTCAGTTTCGGCATCGCCGGCGGCCTCGATCCAACAGTGGCGGTCGGCGACCTGGTCATTGCCGATGCGGTCATCGACCCGAATGGCCGCAGGTTCGTGACCGCGTCGTCGTGGTGTCAGGCGATCCGATCCGCCCTCGGCGATACCCTCCCCGTCCGCACCGGACCGCTTGCCGGCGCCGGCGACGTTATCGCCGCACCAGCCGACAAGGCGCGGCTTTTTCAGGCGACGCAGGCGATCGCCGTCGACATGGAGAGCCATGCGGTCGCCACGGCGGCCGAGGAAGCCGGGCTT
>JASLSL010000298.1 GCA_030743445.1 Alphaproteobacteria bacterium | reverse complement strand
TGCCGAAGGCGTGCGCCGCGATGTGCATCGCCGCGCCGACGATCGACAGCGGCGTCAGGATGGCCGCTGCGAACACGATGTAGGACAGTTGGCTCACCGTCGAATAGGCGAGCCGACGCTTCAGATTGTCGGACCGCAGGGCAACGATCGAGGCGGCGATGATGGTGAAACCAGCGACATAAGGCAGCCAGCCGGCCTGGGGCGTGGCGATCAGCAGGTCGAGCCCGAACACGTAGTAGATCACCTTCACCACGGTGAACACGCCGGCCTTGACCACGGCGACCGCGTGCAGCAGCGCACTAACCGGGACCGGCGCCACCATCGCCGCCGGCAGCCAGCGGTGCAGCGGCATCAGCGCCGCCTTGCCGACGCCGAAGATGTAGAGCACGAACAGGATGCCGAGGACCGCAGAGGACGCCTTGCCGGCGAGAATGCCGCCGGGTTTGAAGTCGAGCGTGCCGGCGATCACCCAGGTTCCGATGATGGCGAGCAGCTGCAGTCCGATCGAGGTGCCGAGCAGGATACCGAGATAGGTGCGCCCGGCCTTGCGCGCCTCGTCGGAGCCGGCATGCGTGACCAGCGGATAGGTCGAAATCGTCAGGGCCTCGTAGAACACGAAAAGCGTGAACATGTTGCCGGCGAAGGCGACCCCGACGGCGCTGGAGAGCGCGATCGCGAAGCAGATGTAGAACCGCGTCTGGTTCTGCTCGTGGTGGCCCCGCATGTAGCCGATCGAATAGATCGAGGTGACGATCCAGAGGAAACTCGCGATCAGGGCGAACAACATGCCGAGGGGCTCGACCTCGAAGGCGATCGAGAGGCCCGGCATGATTTCAGCGAACACCGCCTCGGGGCGGCCCCCGGCAGCCACCTCCGGATAAAGCGAGACGACCAGCCCGAACAGGAGTCCGGCGGCGATCAGCGTCACCGCCTCCCGCAGGTTCGGACGCTTGTCGAACAACGGAATCAGCAGTGCGGCAATCAACGGCACCACGATCGCGAGGCTTATGGTCGTCTGCCCGTTCAAGCCCCGACCCCCATGAGCGCTTCCGCGGCCCGCTTCGCGACGCCGACGCTGACCCGCGTGTCGATCCCGAAGTAGATATTGGCGGCGATCAACACCCAGGTCGGCACCAGCAACGACACCGGCGCCTCGAGCCGGGTCGCCGCTTCGGGCGGGGCGCGGAAATAGGCCACCTCGACGACCCGCCAGACGTAGATCACCGCGAGCAACGAGCTCAGCAGGATCAGCACCGCGAGCCACCACCAGCCCTTATCGAGGGCGCCGAGGATCAGGTACCACTTGGAGACGAACCCGGTGGTCAGCGGCACGCCGATCAGGCTCAACCCGCCGACGACGAAGGCCGCCATCGTCCAAGGCATGCGCCGGCCGAGCCCGGCAAAATCGACCAACTGTACCGATCCGATGCGATAGAAAACGCACGCCATCACCAGGAACAGCCCGCCCTTGATAACCGCATGGTTGAACAGATGCAGGATCCCGCCGGTCAAGCCGAGCGAAGTCGCCAGGCCGATCCCCAGGATCATGTATCCGATCTGCGCCACGCTGGAATAGGCCAGCATGCGCTTGACGTCTTCCTGGAAGATCGCGACCGCGGAGCCAACGAACATCGCGACGACGGCGAGAGCCACCAGCATCTCGCCGAGCGGCATAGTGGAGAACGCGAACACTGGACCGAAGATCGTCAGAAACACCCGCAACAGGACGTAGATCGCGACCTTGGTTGCGGTCGCGGCAAGCAAGGCCGAGACGATCGACGGTGCGTAGGCATACGCGTTGGGCAGCCAGATGTGGACCGGGAACACGGCTGCCTTGATGGCGATGCCGACAACCATGAAGGCGAAGGCGGCACGCACCGACTGGCTGTCGGTGACGCCGGCGACCCGGACCGCCAGATCGGCTATGTTCAGCGTGCCGGTCGCCTGGTAGAGCAGTCCGACGCCGATCAGATAGAACGTCGCCCCGATGGTGCCGAAGATCAGGTAGTGGAACGCCGCGGTCAGGGCCCGCCTGTCGCGCCTCAGGCTGACCAGGACGTAGGACGACAGCGACGATATCTCGAGGAAAACGAACAGGTTGAAGGCGTCGCCGGTGATCGTGACGCCCAGCATGCCGGCAAGACATAGCAAGGCGCAGGTATAAAACAGGTATTGGACGTCCTCGCCGACCTCGCGCTCGACCGTGGGACGCGCCGCGGTGATCACGATCGCGCCGATCGCCGAGACGATCAGCAGGACGTAAGCATTGACCGTATCGACGCGGTACTCGATGCCCCATGGCGGCGCCCAACCGCCGAGCCGGTAGGAAATCGGCCCGCTCGCCAGGACCTGCTGCAGCAACAGGACGGCGATCGCGAAGGTCAACCAGCAGATCGCGACCGTCACCGCGTAGGTCAGGATCGAGCGCCGCAGTAGCACGCACACCGGCGCGCTCAGCAACGGCAGCACGATCTGCAGGGCGGGAAGATGCGGCGAAATCACGACGCTTCTTCCGGCTTTTCGAGGTCGTCTTCCTCGATCGAGCCGAACGCCTCGTTGATCCGCACGATGATCGCCAGTCCCAGCGCCGTGGTCGCCACGCCGACCACGATCGCGGTCAGGATCAACACGTGCGGCAGCGGGTTCGAGTAGACCCTAATGCCCTCCTCGATGATCGGCGCGGTGCCGCCCTGAACCTTGCCCATGGTGATGTAGAGCAAGAAGACGGAGGCCTGGAAGATGTTCAGCCCGACCATCTTCTTGATCAGATTGCCGCTCGCGATGACGACATAGAGCCCCGCCATCATCAGGAAGATGACGATCCAATAGTTATAAAGGCCGGCCCACTCCATCGCGGCGCTATTCCTCCAGATCGAAGAGATCGCGGTTGCGCCCGGCGAAGGCGAGGAAGATGGTCGCCATGACCGACGCCACGGTCATGCCGACGCCGAATTCGATCACGGAAATCCCGATGTGCTGGCCGAGCGGCGCGGTACTGCCCAAGGGCGAGTAATCGAGGTAGTTGTGGCCGAGCAGAATGCCGACGACCCCGGTGCCGCCATAGATCAACACGCCGAGCGCGATGCCGGCCCGGGTAACCCACTCGGGCAACACCCGGCGCGCGTTGTCGAGACCGAAAACCAGGGCATAGAGGATGAATGCCGAGGCGAAGATCACGCCCGCTTGAAAGCCGCCGCCGGGTCCGAAATCGCCATGGAATTGGACATACAGCGCAAACAAAAGAATGAATGGTATCAATAGCTTGGAAACCACTCTTACGATCAGATGGTGACTCATTCGCCGTCCCTCTTTCGTCCCGGCCGCCGCCGGCCGCGGCCGATCAACAGCACGACGCCGACCCCGGCGGTGAAGATGACCACGACCTCGCCCAACGTGTCGTAGCCGCGATACGAGGCCAGCACCGCGGTCACCACGTTGGGCACGCTGGTCTTGGCCAGCGAATCCGCCAGATAGGTCGGCGCCACGTGTTGGTGGATCGGCGCAATGGGATCGCCGTAGTGCGGCATGTCGAGGGTCCCGTAAATCAAGGCGAAACCGGCCAGGACGACGAATAGAAGCGGCAGCAGGGTCGAACGCGCATCGGTTTTTTCGACGCTGGTGGTCATCGACAACGCGCCGAGCATGAGCACGGTTGAAATTCCGGCTCCGACGGCGGCCTCGGTGAACGCCACGTCGACGGCGTCCAGCACGACGAACATGGTCGCGGCGAGAAGGCTGTAAATGCCGCCCAGCATCACCACCGCTAACAAATTGTGCAGGCGCACCACGAAGTAAATGGTCGCCGCCATGAAGCCGAGCAGGACGATATTGACTACGAATTCGATGACGCGCCCTCCTCGTCCCGACCGACCGGCTTGACCCCGCCGCCATAGGCCGCGTTGGCCAAGGCGTATGTCGAGGTCGGGCTGGTGAAGAAGATCAACACGATGATCAGGAACAGCTTGACCGCGGTCAGCCAATCCGGACTCTGCGCCATCATGCCGACCAGCATCAGCCAAGCGCCCATTGTGTCGGTAATGCCGGCGGCATGCATCCGCGAGTAAACGTCGGGCAGACGCACCAGGCCCAGGGCCCCAACAATCACGAAGGCGCCGCCGCCGACGAGGCCGACCCAACCGACGATGTTGAGCGCCGCCTGTATCACTTGATCTCCTCCTCCGCCGCCTTCGGTCCGGCGCGGCCGAGATCGCCGTAGCGGAAGAATTTGAGCACTGCGATGATGCCGATGAAATTGATCAACGCATAGAGCAACGCGATGTCGAGGAAATCCGGCCGACCGGCAAGGAATCCGAGAACTGCGATCATTAGGACGGTCTTGGTGCCGAACGAGTTGACCGCCAGAACCCGATCGTAGAGAGACGGACCGAGGAAAGCCCTCACCAGAGCCAGCAGCATGGCGACGACGATCGCGGCGGTGCCGGCGGCGAACATCATCCCTCGCCCTCCAGTGCCGTGACCCGGCGGTCCATCTCCCCGGTCGCGAGGTCGTCGGCCGCCTCCTGGCTCAGGGCGTGGACCAGGAACTCTTCACCGTCGATATCGACGGTGACCGTCCCCGGCGTCAGGGTGATCGAATTGGCATAGATGACCTTACCGAGTTCGTCGCGTTGCGTCGCCTTGACCCGGATCAGATGCGGTTCGATTGGCAGGCCGGGCGTTATTATCCGCTTCGCCACGTCGATGTTGGCCAGCACGATCTCCTTTACCAGCCAGACCCAATAACCGCATGTCCGCGGCGTCATGTGAACCGGTTGCGCCTCGCGGTCGATCACATCCATGCGGCGGGCGATCACCAGGACGACGAGGCAGGACGCCACGCCGAAACCGATCAGCAATCCGGTGAAGTGCCCTGATAACAGCAGCCACGTCGCGAATAGCGCTGCGCCCATCGAGATTACGTGACCCAAATCTCCTCCCCCACTTCCCACGTAGACGCGGACAAAAATAACGCCGAAAGCGAGGCGTTATTTATAAGCGCCGTCGAAGCAGCGTCGAACGCCTTCCCGTCCCCACAGGCGGCGGATTCAAATAGCACCGACCGTCCGGAACGCCAAGGGATATCGGGAGGAACGCATTGCCGGCCACGCGCCGGAGACCGTATTCGGGTCAAAACAGTTTCGCGGCGCCCGACCCGGGGCAACAAGGCCGACCCTGCTTCTTGGCCCAGGTCCTGTTCCCGCCTCCGTTTACGGTCTGCCTCCTCCAACGTCGCCTGCATGTCGGGGCACGCGGCGCACACCTCGTCGAAGTCCTGGCGCCGAAGCTCGTAAAGTGCACAAGGGGTGACGGCGCGGCATGTCGCGGTTCGCGGCGCGTGATGGAGCAAGGCCATCTCGCCGAAGAAATCACCGGCCATCAACGTCGCGAGATCGCGCACCCCTCCGTCCTCGGCACGCGATACCCGGACCACGCCGCGGGCGATCAGGAACAACGTTTCTCCCCTGTCGCCCTGGCGGATGATGTCCTCGCCGCCGGAAAAGGTGTGCGGGCGTAATTTATCGACGACCTTTTCGAACTCCTCCGGCAGCGAACCCTGGAAGAACGGAACCTTGCGCAAGAGCTCGGAAGGATCGACGCGAAGCGGTGCGATGTCCGCGCCACGCAACTCACGGGCTTCCGCCGCGAATTCTTTCAGCACGGTCGCCAGAACGTCACCGGAAATCGATCCGGCATGAGCCTCGCGTTCGATGATTTCCGTCTCGGCGTGGACGATGAGGCGCTTGGCCAAGCGCTCCTGCATGGCGTTGACGAATTCCGGAAATTGCTCCATCCAGCCGTCGATTCGCGCCTCGGCCGAGGTCT
>JASLSL010000297.1 GCA_030743445.1 Alphaproteobacteria bacterium | reverse complement strand
GCGGGCCGCCGCCGAAGCCTTGCGAACCGCCCCAGAACCACTCCAAGCGCGCCAGCACCTCGTTGACGGTGCGGAGCTCGTCCTCCGAGAGCGTGTCCTCCGAGAGCCTTGCGGCGTGCAGCGTGAACATCTCCTCGATATGGCCGCGCAGCGCCAACCCCTTCTCCGACAGCCGCACGCGCAGCGAGCGCCGGTCGTGCGGCGAGCGTTCCTGGATCAGATAGCCGTTCTCGACCATCTTGCGCACGTTGTAGGAGACGTTCGAGCCGAGGTAGTAGCCGCGGTTGGTCAGCTCGCCGACGGTCAGCTCCTCGTCGGCGATGTTGTAGAGGATCACCGCCTGGATGCTGTTGACGTCGCGCACGCCCCGCCGGTCGAGCTCGCCCTTGATGACCTTGAGGAACTGGCGGTGCAAACGCTCGATCAGGCGGATCGAGCTGAGATATTCGTCGATATCCACGGCCGGCTAAAATCCTCCACTCCGACTCGCGGCCTAGCGCGCGCCGCTATCCGTCCTCGCGAATCATATTGATTATACCCGAGAAGTCCTTCCCGGCGTCGCCGCCGTCGCAATAGCGCTGATAGTACTCGGCCGCCTTGGCGCCGAACGCGGTCGAGACGTCGAAGGCGCCGGCCGCATCCTGGCTGAGCTTCAGGTCCTTCAGCATCATCGCCGCGGTGAACCCGGCCTTGTAATCGTTGTTGGCGGGCGAGGTCGGCACCGGCCCCGGCACCGGGCAATAGGTGTTGAGCGCCCAGCACGACGAGGTCGCGGTGCTGGCGATGTCGTAGAGCTTCTGGCGGTCGAGCCCGGCCGCGTCGGCGAGCTTGAAGCCCTCGCTGACGGCGATCATCTGGATCGCCAGCATCATGTTGTTGCACATCTTCGCCGCCTGGCCGTTGCCGGGACCGCCGGCGAGGAAGATATTCTTGCCCATCGCTTCGAGGAACGGCTTGGCGCGCTCGAAGGCGGTCTCGCTGCCGCCGCACATGAAGGTCAGGGTCCCGGCCTCGGCCCCGCCGACGCCGCCCGAGACCGGCGCGTCGAGGAAGTCGAAGCCGGCGGTCTCGGCTTCCGCATGCATGTCGCGCGCGGTCGCGACGTCGATGGTCGAGGAATCGATCAACAACGCGCCCTTCTCCGCACTTTCCATCACCTTGCCGGCACCGGTGTAGACGTCGCGGGTGTGCTCGCCCGCCGGTAGCATGGTGACGACGACGTCGGCGCCGCTCGCCGCCTCGGCCGCACTGCCGACCGCCGTGGCGCCGCCCTCGGCGACCTTCGCCAGCGCGTCCTCGACCATGTCGAACGCGGCGACCTCGTGTCCCGCGCCGAGCAGGTTGACGACCATGGGTCCGCCCATGTTGCCGACCCCGATGAACCCGATCTTAGCCATGTGATCTCTCCCTGACTGCGGGCGGCCCCGATTGCCCCGACCGCGCCGATTGGCGGCTATTCTAGTGGCGGGAGGCCGATATGCAAAAAGAAGTCACGCCGAGCCGGCGCCCGGAAACGTCAGATCGTTGTCGCCGAGCGGCGCGAAGTAGGCGTCGACCGCCGCCGTATCGAGCTCCGCCAGGGTCGCCGGGCGCCATTCCGGCGCGTCGTCGCGGTCGATCACCGTGGTGCGCACGCCCTCGAAGAAGTCGTGGCCGGCCATGACGTGCTGGCTCATGCGGTATTCCATCACCATGCACTCGTCGAAGGAAAGTTCCCTTCCCTCGCGCAGCTGGCGGAAGGCGATCTTCTGGCTGGTCGGCGACTTGGCCGCCATGACCTCGAGCGTGTGCTCGGCCCACTCTGTGCCCTCGGCCTTGAGGGCGTGCCCGATCGCCTCGAGCGAGTCCCCGGCGAAGCAGCGGTCGATCTCGACCTCATGGACCGTGAGCGGCGCACCCCCCGAATCCTCGGCGAGATGCTCGATCGCGCCGTCGACGCTCTCGCCGCCCGCAAGCGCCTCGATCAGCGCGTCGTGCTTGGCCGCAGGCACGTAGACGTCGCAGATGCGGGCGTGGACGCAGTCGGCGGCCCTAAAGCGCGCTCCCGTCATCGCCATGTACATCCCGGTCTCGCCCGGCAGACGCGGTAGGAAATAGGCGCCGCCGACATCGGGGAAGAGGCCGATACCGGTCTCCGGCATGGCGAACATGGTGGCCTCGGAGGCGATGCGGTGGGAGCCGTGGACCGACATTCCGACCCCACCGCCCATGGTGATGCCGTCCATCAGCGCGACATAGGGCTTGGGGTAGTGGAAGATGCGGTGGTTGAGCCGGTATTCATCGCGGAAGAAGGCCCGGGTGATCTCGCTTCCGGGCCCGCCGTCCCAGAGCGCCCGGATATCGCCGCCGGCCGAGAACGCGCGCTCGCCCGCACCCCGCACCACCACCGCCCGGATCGCCGGATCGTCGGCCCACAGGTCGAGTTGCGGGTGATAGGCGTGGATCATGCCGAGCGTCACCGCGTTCAGCGCCTCCGGCCGGTTGAGGGTCGCCACGGCGGCCGCACCCCTGACCTCGAACAGAATTTCGTCGGTCATATGCCGAGCAGTCGGCGCGCCACGATCAGCCGCATGATCTCGTTGGTGCCCTCGAGGATCTGGTGGACCCGGACGTCGCGGAGATGCCGCTCGATCGGGAATTCCCGGATGTAGCCGTAGCCGCCGTGGATCTGCAGCGCCTCGTTGCAGACGTCGAACCCGACGTCGGTCGCGAAGCGCTTCGCCATCGCGGCGTACATCGTGCCTTCCGGGTCGCCGGCGTCGAGCCGGGCGGCCGCACTGCGCACCATCAGCCGCGCTGCCTCGAGCTCTGTCGCCATGTCGGCGAGCTTGAACTGCAGCGCCTGGAACTGGGCGAGCGGTTGGCCGAACTGCTTGCGCTGCAGCATGTGCTCGCGCGAGGCGTCCAAGCAGGCCCGGGCGGCGCCGATCGAGCAGGCCGCGATGTTGATCCGCCCGCCGTCGAGCCCTCGCATCGCGATCTTGAAGCCCTGGCCCTCCTCGCCGACCAGGTTGGCGACCGGCACCTTGGCGTCCTCGAAGATCACCGCCGAGGTCGGCTGGCTGTGCCAGCCCATCTTCGCCTCCTGCTTGCCGAAGGAGAGGCCCGGCGTGTCCTTTTCCACGACAAGGCACGAGATTCCGCTCGGGCCGTCGTCGCCGGTGCGCACCATGCAGACGTATATGTCGCTGGTCGAGCCGCCGGAAATGAAGGCCTTCGTGCCGTTTACTATATAGTAATCTCCGTCCCTGACCGCCTTGGTCTTGAGGTTAGCGGCGTCGGAGCCGGCGTCCGGCTCGGTCAGGCAATAGCTCGCGAAATGCTCCATGGTCATCAGCTTGGGCAGCCATTTCGAGCGCTGCTGGCCGTTGGCGTGGGCGTCGATCATCCACGCGGCCATGTTGTGGATCGACATGTAGGCCGAGGTCGAGGTGCAGCCGGCCGAGAGCTCCTCGAAGATCACCGTGGCGTCGGTGCGCGAGAGGTCGGAGCCGCCGAAATCCTGCTGGCAGTAGATGCCGGCGAAGCCGAGCGCCGCGCCCGCCCTCAGCGCCTCGACGGGGAAGGTGTTGTTCGCATCCCACTCGCCGGCATGGGGGGTGAACTCCGCCGCGGCGAAGCTCCGGGCGCTCTCCTGGAAGGCGCGTTGGTCCTCGTTGAGCTCGTAGTCCATCGTCGGCGGATGATAGTGCCGGGATGACGGCAGTCAATGCGGGTGATTGCCAGCTCCTCCATTGTCATTCCCGCGAAAGCGGGAATCCACGCTTGAGCGACACACACCGGCAGGTCGACGCTGTTGGTGTCTCCCAGGCATGGATTCCGGGTTCGCGCGTTGCGCGCCCCGGAATGACGGATAAAGGAATCATCCACATCCCCGCGGATGACGGCTGTGGTTCGGCGGACCCGTTGTTTCTCCCCCGCCCGGGGCGTAATATCCCGGAAATCCGGGGCGAATCCGCCCCGGGGGGAGACCGCCATGGCGAAGCTGTTCAACCTGCCCTTCCAGCGCTCGAAAGCGCCGGACACACCGGCCGACGCGGGCACCGCGGGCCAATACCCGACCGTGCGGATGCGCCGCAACCGGCGCGAGGACGCGGTGAGGCGCCTCGTCGCCGAGAACGTGCTGACCGCGGCCGACTTCATCTGGCCGGTGTTCGTCGTCGACGGCGAGGGCCAGCGCATCGATGTCGACTCGATGCCGGGGGTGGTGCGCTACTCGACCGACGTGGTCGCCGAGGCGGTGGCGGAAGCGGCCGAGCTCGGCATTCCCGCCGTCGCCTTGTTCCCCTATACCGACCCCGACCGGAAGACCGAGGACGGGCGCGAGGCGACCAACCCGGACAACCTGGTGTGCAACGCGATCCGCGCCGTGAAGGCCCAGGTGCCCGACGTCATGGTGATGTGCGACGTGGCGCTCGACCCCTATACCACGCACGGCCATGACGGACTGATGCGGGGCGAGGAGATCGTCAACGACGAGACCCTCGAGGTGCTGATCCGCCAGGCGCTGGTCCAGGCCGAGGCCGGCTGCGACACCATCGCGCCGTCCGACATGATGGACGGGCGCGTGGGCGCGATCCGCACCGCGCTCGACGAGGCCGGGCACACGGCGACCCGGATCATGGCTTATTCGGCGAAGTATGCCTCGGCGTTCTACGGTCCGTTCCGCGACGCGGTCGGCTCGAAGGCGGCCTTGAAGGGCGACAAGCGGACCTACCAGATGGACCCGGCCAACACCGACGAGGCGCTGCGCGAGGTCTTCCTCGACATCCAGGAGGGCGCCGACATGGTGATGGTCAAGCCCGGCATGCCGTATCTCGACGTGGTGCAGAGGGTAAAGGACGCCTTCGGCATGCCGACCTTCGCCTACCAGGTCTCGGGCGAATACTCGATGCTCAAGGGCGCCGTCGAGCGCGGCTGGCTCGACGAAAAGGTGGTCTTGGAGGCCCTGATCGCCTTCAAGCGCGCGGGTGCGGACGGCGTGCTCTCCTACTTCGCCGTCGAGGCCGCGAAGAAGCTGAAGGCGGGCTGAAGAAGGGTCTTTACTTGGACCCCCTCCCCCTAACCCCCTCCCTCGTCGGGGAGGGGGAATTAAATTTTGTGCCCCGCACTCTAATTATCCCCTCCCCCCTTGAGGGGGAGGGTT